>CAKZYJ010000367.1 GCA_937884755.1 uncultured Flammeovirgaceae bacterium | reverse complement strand
TGCCTAGCGTAGATTGGAAAATTTGCACACTATTATCTCCATTTCCAGTAAAAGTAGAAGCGGCATCTAATACTCCCGCTGTAGTGATAGGGAGGGTAATCGGAAATTCGTTGTTGCTCACGAAGGTATTTTGACTAAACTCGTCAATGGTACCGTTCAACTCTACAAATATTCCGTGATCACCTACGCTACTGGCAATTACTGAGTTGCTTATCTTCACTTTTCCATTACTATCAACTCCAATATTTGCCGGACTCACTCCAAAACCAAAGTCCCGATTACCGCCGTAAGCTACGCGGGAATAAGCGAAAGAATTACGGCTATCGTCGGTGAAGATAACAATACCTCCCCAGCCATCAGCTTGGTTACGCCCAACCAGTACAATGCTATCCGCAGCAGTACCTTCAGCATTGATGTAACCATCGCCACCAGAAACCTCAATAAAGGCATCAGTATCAAATTCTACTTGGGTTCCTGCTTCAATTTCTAGTCCGCTATCTACATCGAGCCTGCCTGAAACAAAGTAGAAGGTTCCATTGGATAGTGCAGGCATTACTAGCTCTTCTTCAAGGTTAATATTCGACCCGTATATTTCTACGGTGTTATCTTGATTGCCAGAGAAAGTGGTATTGACATCTATACTACCGACCTGGCTCAGAGATAAAGCGACTGGATTATTCATGTTGTTTTCTAATGCACTATTACTTAGGTCGCGAAGTAATCCACCTAATTCTAAGAAGATACCGTAGTTGAAGCTGTTGGATATAGTAGTATTAGAAATAGTTACCCCTCCATTACCATCAATACCAACATTAGATGCTAATACTCCGAAGCCAAAGTCTTGCTGTCCACCGTACGATATATCAGCGTAATTAAATTCATTTTGGGCATTATCATTGAAGAATACAATACCATCCCAACCATTCAGTGTATCTTCAGCGGTGAATACAATCAAGCTGTCGGCATTACCAATAGCTGATAGTGAGCCACTATTTCCAGTAATTGTTAAACCTCGGTTTGGTTCAAACATTACTTTTACGCCAGGGGCAACGGTTAATGCTGCTTCTACTCGTACGTCAGCTACTACGTAGTAGTCAGGTAAGTCTGGGTTGTCAAATACATTGGGCCAGGTAGTGGCTTCGGTAATATTACTGTCAATTGTAACCGGATTGGCGTCTGCTTCAATAGTTACTTCAGCGGTAGCTATATTACCTTCGGGATCTTCTACTGTCAGGCGAATGGTATATTCACCTACTACGTCAGGGATGAAGTTAGCTTCGTCAGGATCGTCGGCAGTAGAAGTTACTTCAGCATCGCTACTTCCATCAGGTGACTCCACAATTTCCCAAGTAAAGGTAAGGTCATCCGCTTCAGTATCGGGGTCGATGCTGTTGCTGCCATCTAAAGCATAGGGAGTTCCTACTGTAACTGTATTATTTTCATTGTCTTCACTGATAGGACGTCCATTTTCGTCAACAATAAAAACAACTGGAGGTTCACCCGCTGCTTCTTCAGCAGTGATAGTAGCAGTATCGTTATCTGAGTTACCATCTGGATCGGTTACAGTAAGTGTAAATTGATAAGGGCCAGCTACATCAGGGGTGAAAGTAGCCGAAGCTTGCGTAGCCCCAGTTATTGCAGCACTACTGCCAGCCGGAGCCGAAGTAAGCACCCAAGCGTAAGTCAAAGTACCACCATCGGGGTCTGAAGAACCGGTACCATCGAGTGTAACTGAACTACCCACCGTAGCCTGTAGGTCAGGACCCGCATCAGCATTTGGTGGATTACCAACTGGTTCAGGGTCTTCTTCACTACAGGCGGCTACGCCAAGGAAGAGTACAATCATCAATAAGCGAATTAGTCTTTCTAAGGAATTAGAATTTTTCATGGTCGAAAATTAATTTGAGTTTGGTTTTTGTCAGTTTTATACCGTTTTGGAATGGCAGGTAAACATTATAGAAAAAAAAATTGATATTTGTTTACCTAGAAAGAGAAAAGCATATTAAGTGGTAAATATTCTCAGACAAACGTAACCTATACTCCTACTCTTTTTTACTTAACTACGGAAGCTATGCCAAACCAAGAAGATAAAATTGACCGCTACCTGCGAGAAGAAATGAGCGAGGAAGAACGAAAAGCATTTGAGGCAACCCTTAATACAGATCAAAATTTACAAGCTGAATTCAGTCTTCAGGAAGATACTATAAGTGGAATCAACCTTTTTGGTGCAGAAGCGCTAAAAAAACAGCTTCAGGAAGTGGAAGCCCAACAAACGGCTAGTGCGCCTACCAGTCGCGGAAGACCTTTGTATGTTTGGCTAGCAGTAGCTGCCTCGGTAACCGCGCTTTTGCTGGTTACCATTTTACTGTTCGATACTAACTCTCCGGAGCTGTATGCAGCTTATTTTGAGCCTTACCCTAATGTGGTAAATCCAATGGAGCGCTCAGAAGGGACCCCTACTGACATTAACGGTCAAGCTATGTATTACTATGAGCAAGAAAAGTTTGATGAAGCCATAGCTTTGTTTAGCCAGGAGCAGTCAAATGACCAAGCTTATCAGTTTTATTTGGGTGTGAGTTATTTGGGAAACCAACAGCCATCACAGGCAGAACGGACATTGGCTTCACTAACGGAAGACCAAGAGAGTGCTTTCTACGAAGCAGCACTATGGTATACCAGTTTAGCAAATCTGGCTAACGATGAACCCGAAAAGGCAAAAAGTAAGCTGGAGATGGTCAGTAGGATGGAGGGTGAATTTAGCAGTGAAGCCCAAGAACTCTTAGAAAAGCTATGAAAATAATGCCCATCAAGCATAGACAAAGTGCTTGATGGGCATAAGAGTACTAGGGAGTAGGTAGCAGTACCTGATTTATAACGTGGACTACTCCACTTGTGGAAAGGTAGTCAAAATCAATTACTCGGGCCAGTTCGGTTTCTGCGTTTCCATCATCTACGGTGATAAAACTGTTTTCACCCTCAGTTTCTAGTGTGATAGTCAAAGTGGTGCCATTCAAAGCAGTTACCGATACCGACTCAGCCGCTACCACATCTGCGCTAAAATTAATTCCGTCAAATACGTGGGTCTGCAGAACACTTGACAAAACAGCTGGATCTATGCGGGCTGCGCTATCAATGGAAACAACCAGTCCGGCTGCCTCAAAAGCTGCGTCGCTAGGCATAAAAATGGTACGTCCGGTGCCCACATCAATACCAGTTTCTTCCAGTGCGGTACGGAAAATGGTAAAAGTATTGGGATTGTTTCCCTCTACGTAATTAACAATACCAGCGAGCGAATCGGCTGGCTTCAGCACGCCAGCCATATGTACTATACGGCCGTTACTGGCGGTGAAGCCAAAGTCAGGAGCGAAAATCCCGTTCAGAAAAACATTATTGTTATCAATGGTCACATAAACCGGTTCACCCAGGCGAGTTGTGATTGTACGCCCCACCGAACCGAAATCAACATTACCTTCTAGAATATGATAATTGGCAACATCAATCACATTCTGGTCGGAGGTAAAGAAGAAGTTATCGAAAGCATCGTTTACCGGAGTTAGTACTGTATTAGCACTGTTACCGGTTAAAACTGATCCTAACCCCGCAGCATTAAACACAGCATTGATCGTGGTTATTCCACCAAACAAGCCTACGGTGGCTGTCAGACCGCCTACGGTACCGAAAGACGAAGCAATACTAGGCGTTGTGCTGTTACTGGCAGTCAGGGCGGGAGGAAGCAGTACTTCATCGATAACGTGAATGACTCCATTGTTAGCTAGTATATCACCACTGACCACGTAGGTTGGACTCAACTGGGTATTTTCATTGAGGCGAATTGAATCCCCTTCTTCAACAGGGAATATCTGGGATAGATCAAAAGTAGTTAGTGCGGAATCTATTTCGGCCGCAGTATAAGTTGCATTGGGCACTAGGTGGTAGAATAGTATATCAGTCAGAATGCTAGACTCTAGTTCACCTATATTATCCAGACCAATAGTTTGCAGTAAATTAGCGAATGCTTCATTATTTGGGGCGAATACAGTGTGCTCAGTAGTAGCCAAGCGACTCGCTAATGCACTATTGGGATCAATGAGGGATACTAAACTGTCTAACCCTTCTGTTTGAGCCAAAATTTCAAACAAACTCTCTTCAGGGCGAGGGGGTTCACCACCTTCATCATCATCATTACAAGAAACTACAAAAGCTAACAAGGGCAACAGCAAGAAGGTAGCCCAGTGGGAAGGAAAGAACGTACGGATCATAAGAAGTAGAAAATGTGCGATAAAAAAAAGGTTTGAAAAAGCTTAATATACACGAATTACTAGTAGATTGTTTAACACTGGCGCCAAAATATCTAAAAATCACCCTACTTGCTGGGATTCCGGCCTCAATTGTCTTCAAACAGACCCGCTATTTATTCTCTTTACACGAATTTTAAATACACATTTGGTAGGTTTTCCTCAGAAAAAATAAAATATTGGCTCTTTAGAGATTTTATATAATAAAATATTTAATAGTCGCGTTAGCTGGAAAAGTTGAAGTTCCTAACGAAGTTTCCAACGAAGTTCATAGCCTGAAAACAAAGTTGAATTTGGACAGTTTCTCAATACATCAAGTTTACTTGCCTACAACCTGATACTTTAGTTCACCTAACCAGAATATCGGATCAAAAATCCTAAACTTGAGAACTGAACCCTATCCCGTAAATTGAGGGATTTATTGAAAAGCACCGACAAATGCTAAGAAGTAAATATTATATTATTGGTGAGAAGTAATCCTCGCGCATATGCAAAAAATTCTACTGCTGCTTTCTACTATTTCTGGTCTTATTTTTTCAATTCCTGCTTGGGGTCAAGGTGTTACCGTAACCGGACAAGTGACCTCTGCTACGGATAACTCGGTGCTACCGGGGGTGAACGTTACCCTGAAAAATACTAGCCGTGGTACCATTACCGACATTGACGGTAACTACCGGGTAGTGACCGATTCTCCGAACGATACTCTGATCTTTTCCTTCATTGGTTTCACCCCACTAGAGGTTCCCGTAGTTGGACAGTCTACCATCAATGTAGATTTACGGGAAGATGTGCAGGAACTTGGAGAAGTAGTGGTTACTGGTTTCCAGGAAATTGAGCGTAAGCTGTTTACTGGTTCTGCTGAACGGATTGAGATGGCCGATATTCGTGCTCCGGGTATGGTAGATGCTAGCCGGATGCTAGAGGGACAAGTAGCCGGGGTAACCGTAGAAAATGTATCGGGTACTTTCGGAACCGCACCCCGTATCAGAATACGAGGGAATACATCTATCAATGGTGATAACCAGCCGCTGTGGGTGGTAGATGGGGTTATCTTGGAAGATCTGACCAATGTTTCAGCAGATGATATTGTTACCGGCAATGCCAATACTGTGCTGGCCTCGTCAGTTGCCGGATTAAATCCGGATGATATCGCTTCTTTTCAGGTATTACGCGATGCATCGGCGACTGCTCTTTACGGAACCCGAGCTAAAAATGGCGTAATCGTCATTACTACCAAACGGGGTAAAAGCGGTAAGCTTCGGGTAAACTACTCGGGTAATTACTCGTTCCGGTTGAGACCAGGTTACGGACAGTTCGATATTCTGAATTCGGGCGATGAAATGTCCATTTATCGGGAGATGTACGAAAAGGGACTCATTGATATTGCTACTTCGGTACGAGCGGAAAATTTCGGGCCGCTGGGTAAAATGTTCTCCCTAATCTCAGAGCATGAAATCAACTGGGGTCCTAACGGAACACTAAACGAAGAATTTCTCAATCAGTACGAAAACGCGAATACCGACTGGTTTGACGTACTGTATCGCGATGTATCGCTTCAGCAGCAGCACTCGGTAAGCCTGACGGCGGGTAACGAAAATTACAACAGTTACTACTCATTTAGTTTTTTGAATGACAATGGGCAAACGGTAGCGGATGGAGTAAGTCGCTTTGCAGGAACTGCTCGAAACAGCTTCTTTATTTCTGATCGGTTTAACATGGATGTGAAACTGACGGCTAGCTACCGCGATCAGCAACTTCCAGGCAGTACGGACCGCGATTTTGACCCGATCACCGGACGTTTCCGGCGAGATTTTGATATTAATCCGTTTAGCTATGCGATTAATACCAGCCGATCCATTCGTCCCTACGATAACGATGGTAACTTGGAGTACTTCCGTCGCAATTATGCGCCCTTCAATATCTTGGAAGAGCTGAACTTGAACTTCATTAATGTGCGGGTGGCTGATATTGCCGCCCAAACCGATTTGAACTATAATATCCTGGACAATCTGACTGTCCGTAGCACCATTCAGGGGCGTTATGCGTCAACTAATCGCGAACATATCATTCACGAGCGCTCTAACCAGGCGGAGGCCTACCGGGCTGACGATACCCAATACATTCAGGAATCGAACCGGTTGCTGTTTCAAGATCCTGACGAGCCGGGCTCACTGCCGAAAGTAGTTTTACCCGAGGGAGGATTTAACTATCTGGACGAGAGCGATTTACTTAACTTTTACATTCGTAACAGCATTGAGTGGTCAGAAACTTTTGGCCAGAATCATGACGTAAACGTGCTAGCGGGTCAAGAGATTAAGTACACTGACCGCTCGTCTCGTAGTGCCGACGGTATTGGGGTAGTATACGAAAACGGTGGAGTTGTAAATACTGATCCCGATATCATAGAGTTTCTCAATCGCCAGGGGGTCGACTTTTATTCATTATCGGAAGACCGGGAGCGTTTCACAGGTTTGTTTCTGAACGGCGGATACTCGTTTAAGGATCGCTACGTGGTAAACGGTACTATACGTTACGACGGCTCCAATCGGCTTGGAGAGAGTAGAGCGGCGCGCTACTTACCTACCTGGAACGTCAGTGGTGCCTGGAACCTCGACCAAGAGAGCTTTTTTACATTACCTTCGGTTATTAGCTTTCTTAAACTTCGGGCCACCTACGGACTCTCGGCTAACCTCGGGCCAGATGTAAGTGCCTTGCTAAACCTGCAATCTGACGTAACCATTCGCCCTACCGATACTGAGTCTTTCTTGTTCATTGTAGATTTAGAAAATCAAGACTTAACGTGGGAAAAGCTCTACGAATTTAATGTAGGAATGGACTTTGGTCTGATGAATGATCGAATTACCGGTACGGTGGACTACTTTGAGCGCAATTCCTTTGATTTGATTGGATTACTGCAAACGAGTGGTATAGGAGGAGAAGCGTTTAAGCTGGGAAATTTTGCTGACCTGCAGTCCAACGGCTTTGAGTTTACTATCAATACACTTAACTACTACAACGAAAATTTCTCTTGGACTTCTAACTTCAACATCAGCTACGTCCCCGACCGAATTACCCGCTTTGATTTTAATCCCCGGGTAGCTGATGCTATTTCGGCTCAGGGAGCAGCGGTGTTAAATGGGGCTCGCCGCGGTATTTACTCTACCAAGTTTGCCGGATTAGATGGCCGAGGTATTCCTACCTTCTTTGACCTTAACGGTGAGGTAGTATACGATTATGACTTGCAGCAGCGCGATAGCTTAGAACAAATTCTTCAATACGAAGGCTCAGCCGAACCTCAGGGAGCAGGTGGGTTTACCAATGTGTTTACCTATAAGAATTTTTCACTTAATATACTGTTGTCATATCGGTTTGGCTACAAAATTCGCCTTAATGATGCTTTCGCCCCTCGCTACACTGATTTTAGTTCTTTTTCTCGTGACTTCGTAGATCGGTGGGTAGTACCAGGCGATGAAGAGTTCACAGATATTCCGGTTATTCTGGATAATCAGATCTTAGCGGGTGATGCAACTGCCCAACTCCGAAATTCATACGATTTGTACAATAAAAGCTCGGTCAGAATCGCCGATGGTGATCATATTCGGCTCAAAACAGTACGTTTATCGTACAATATGCCTCAGTCGTGGGTAAGTAAAATTGGAGCGAGCACGGCTTCTTTGGGAGTAGAAGGGCAGAATCTACTTTTATTAGCCTCTGATAGCCGTTTGAATGGACAAGACCCCGAGTTTTTCTCAGCTGGGGGAGTAGCATTTCCGCAGCCCCGGCAAGTGACAGTTTCATTAAACATTGGCTTTTAAGAAAATATGAAGTGTGACATGAGAAATACGAAATCAGACAGTCCACAGCAGAGAGTCCACGGTCGACAGTCCACGGTCGACAGCTTAAAAGGTAAAATAGGTGATCTGTGGACTGTGGACTATCGACTGTGGGTCTTTGCTTTGGGATTTCTATTGCTTTCCTCTTGCGATAATTACCTGGAAGAAACACCCGATAACCGGGTCGATCTGAACACACTAGATAAAGCTGCTCAACTATTAACGAATGCTTACTCTGAAGGAGCGTATAATTTTGTGGAGTGGATGGGTGACATGGTTACCTATACAAGGGGTACTATCAAGGAAGATCAGCACAACCAATCGTACGAATGGCGAGATGTAGACGAGTTATTTCAGGATTCTCCTACTTACTTCTGGAACGAAACCTACGAAGCTATTGCCCACGCCAACGAAGTGTTAGCCGTGATAGATCAACTACCCGGCGAAGAAGATCGCCGCCGAGCGGTGAAAGCAGAAGCTCTGCTGGCTCGAGCTTACGGCCACTTTATGTTGGTAAACCTGTTTGCCAAACACTACGATGCTAACACTGCTTCTAGTGATCCGGGTGTTCCCTACGTGCTTGAACCCGAAACGGAGTTCATCAAGGAGTACGAACGAGCTTCGGTACAACGAGTTTACGATCTGGTAGAAGCTGATTTACTGGAGGGTATTGAACTAGTAGACGATTCGTTTTACGCCAATTCCTGCAAATATCACTTCAACCGGAACGCGGCTTTGGCCTTCGCTTCACGGTTTTATCTGTTTAAACGTGACTTTCAGCGCTGCATAGAATTTAGTAGCCAAATGCTGGGCAGCGACCCAAGTATCTATGTTCGTGACTTAGCAGCCATGTTAGAAGAGCGAATCAATACCGAAGACTACATCCGAATTTACACTTCGCCTAGTGAGCCTAGTAACCTGCTGCTAATGCGGAAAATCACCAATTTTCCGATCAACGTCGGATTTTGGCCGGACAATGATATTTATCAGGGGCGGATTTTTGGCTCTGATTTGTTTGATGCTACTGATTTTCGGGCAGATCCGGCTTTTGTGCGAGGTGAAAACGGACTCACCGCTACCCGCTTTGAGTTTCTGTTTGAGCGCAGCAGTCTAACCTCCAATGTGGGTTTCAATTACACCATTACACTACCTTTCAGAGGGGAAGAAGTACTACTGAATCGGGCTGAGAGCTATGCCTTTGTAGGTCAAATTGATGAGGCAATCGCCGATTTACAGACCCTCTACGATAAGCGCTACGACATTCCAGTGACCGTAGATATAGAACAGATTACCCGTTTTCTCGGCATCAATGATCCTCGCGAAGCTCTAATCATTTATCTTTTTCAGGTTGAACGCCCGAAAGAATTTATTCATGAGGGAATGCGTTGGTTTGATATTAAGCGCTACGAAATTGAGGTAACTCACACGTTGATTAATGGGGCCGAGATAACACTCGCGGGTGATGATAATCGAAAAGTATTACAAATTCCGCAGGCTGCTCAGGATGTAGGCGGTTTGTCTTCTAATCCACGTTAGTAAAGGAATACTGCTATGAAAATGATGTCTAGACTTATTTCTTCTTTGTTTTGTTTGTCTTTAGTATTTGCTTCTTCTTGCTACACTGAAGACCCAGTTGACATACCCGTTAATCAGGTAGAACCTTCTACTGATGAAATTGATCAGTTTATCCAAACTGAGTTTGTGGATAAGTACGGGGTAGCTGTACGCTACCGATTTGTAGATCGTTACGTCGATCCTACCCGAAGAGTAGCTCCCCCCCGGCGGGAATTAGTGCAACCGATTCTGGATTTTCTTTTGGAATATTGGATAGAGCCTTTTCTTGAAGTGCCCAATGGTGAGCAATTTTTTAAAGATCACGTACCGGCTGAAATAGTACTGATTGGATCGTTTATTTTCAACGATGATGGAACAGTGGTTTTAGGAACTGCTGATTCGGGTGCTCGAATTACCCTGACTGAGGTAAATAATATTGACGAAACTGATCCGGTTTGGGTTAGTAGGCAGCTGGGTACCATCTTTCACGAATTTGCCCACATCATTCACCAGCGGTATAATTTGCCGGCCAATTTTCAACAAATCTCGCCTCAGGGGTATACTTCGCTCGGTTCTTGGTTTACTCTAACGGATGACGAAGCTTTACGCCGGGGATATGTTTCCCCTTACGCAACCTCTACCTTCAATGAGGATTATGCCGAAACAGCAGCTTTTATTCTGTTTGATAAAGATTTTTTTGATAACTATATCGAGGAAGAAAACTGTACTACCCCGGCTTGTCAGGAACGAAATGATGGGCGCCTTCTGATCCGGCAGAAGTTTAATACCGTGATAGAACACTTTAGACAAAATACAGGGGTTGATTTGCTTGAGGTGAGAGCCCGTATTCAAGAGAAGTTATAATATGAAGCGAATTTTTGGAGTAGTTTTATTAGTGGGAGTTTTATTGGCCTGTAGGGAAGACGAGCCAATCTTTTCTAAAAGTGCTGACGAGCGCGCTCAAGAGGCTATCACTGATTTAAATTCTAGGCTCGTAGCCCCTAGTGAGGGATGGCTACTACGCTATCGTCCCGAAAATGAATCGGGTACCTACAATGTATTGCTAAATTTTCAGGAAGATGGTGAAGTGAACATCCAGACCGACTTTGGAGTGAACGATGGTGAATTTTACGATCAAACAATCACTTATCGGGTTGATAATTCATTGGGCCTAGAGTTAATCTTGGAGAATTATTCGTTCTTCAGTTTTTTGTTTGAACAAGAAGATGCCACTTTCTTAGCTGAATACGAATTTGACTATGTGAACGAGACGCCGGATGGAGATTTGGTTTTCCGAAGTAAAACCGATCCTTCCTCGCCCACAAACTTAGTTTTCCAACTGGCCAGCGCTGATGATATAAACCTCTTAGGGAGAGAATTATCCACTGATTTGAGTACATTTCTAGATCGTCAGAATGTACCAACTCTTTTTGCGTCTACTTATCGTCTTGACTACCAGAATCAAGACCTTACCTTCTATCTCAACTTCGATGATTTTCGCCGCACTATCAGTTTTAACTTTGTTTCTCCCGACGGAAGCAGCGGAGGTAGGGAGATTAATTTTACGTCTCCCTATATAATTCAGGGTAACGAGATTGTTCTTGACAATCCGCTAAGCGGTAGCTACTACGGACAGCAGGTAGAGCTTTCGTCCATTCGCTTTGGATCTCTAAGCGATATTACCCTTACCACTTGCGATTCGGCTTTTACAGCCAAGCAGTATAGTGCCTCCATCAATACCGCACCTGCAGTTCTGGAAAATACCCTGTTTGATCCTAACGGAGCTAACGTGCTAGAGCAAGTTGACTTTTATTTCTGTCTGAATAACAACATATTCCAGAGTGGCCGATCAATCGGTGGGCAGGTAGATACTGATGTGGAGGGTTCGTTAGCGATGTTGCTGTACTATGATGAATCTGTTAATGATCCGTTCTACGCCTTAGGGTTTTTTATCGTAAATGAAAGTGGTACTATTACCCGGGTACTGCGGGAATTTACCCCTACAGTAGACGGGAACCAGTTGCAATTAGCTTATGATACTGACTTTACTCTTTTACAAGATACTACTGGTGTTTATAACGGGGAGAACATCGATAAATATCTAAATATGTTTGCTGAAGGAGAAGGGGTATATTTATACAAAATTGACGATGCAACCTATGAAATGTATAACTCCTGTAATGAAACTAGTTTTGTATTCTTCCACAACTAGGTGCTCGGGAAAAGCTGAAGACTCTTAATTCTCACTTATTCGCTTAGCACTTCTATCTCTACCCGGATGTTGTTTTTAGCCAGTTGCGAATCGGGTGAATAAAGCATGCGTTTGCCGCCCCAACCCTGGGTTTCCACCCGATCTGAAGCAATACCCTTGGTCTCCAGATAGCTTTTAATGGTTTCGGCTCTAAGGGCAGAAAGCTTTACTGACCCTACTCCATTTTTCTTATATTCTTTGCCCTGTCGAAGATCAAAAAAATTCTTTTCTTCAGGTTTGAACAAATAAGTATAACCGCGTCCACCGCCATTGGTATGACCATGCAGTTTAATCCTCATCAAAGGGTTTTCATTAAGCATATCTACCAATTGGTCTAGCTCGTAGCGAGAGCGTTTTCTCATTACGGAGGAGTTACTATGGAAATAAGTATTATACATCACCTGAATATCCCCTTTTTTTAATCGGTGAAGCGGAAGCTCCATAGCTAAAGTATCACCCTCTCTGGTAAATAAGTAGCTATCGTCGCTTTCTTCGTCAAAGTAGATTGGTAAATCGAATTGTTCCTTTCTAAAACCGATAGCATAGGGAATTATTTGAAGAACACTGTCCATGATCGTGCTCTTATCTAACCCTATAGACTCCTGCGTCTCGACCTGCGCTATATTTTTTGACCGTGTGCCATCAACAATTTTTACAGTGGCCTTTACCGGTTTGTCGGTGTTATTCAGATGGGCCGAGAACCTCACAAAGAGTACTGGCTGTTCATTTAAATCAGCTACTTCCACTCTGGTTAATTTCTCAGGCGCGACCAACGCGTTATTCTCGATAAGTGCATTGGGCTTAATTTGCCGGAGTTCGCTATGATTGCTTTCGGGTTCAACTATGGCAACCATTTTATTTTCTTCACTCTTTTGATCAGCTTCTAGCCTTTGAGCAACAAATACCCATGCATCGGCAAATTCAGTATTTTCCCTCAACTTAACACAGGCATTTACTACGGCCTCTTTTATAGGATCAGTATAGGTGTACACGTAGTAATATCCGGTAACCGGGTAAAAAGCATATTGGCTTGTAATACCTTGCTTAGTAATATATTCAGTGTATTTCTGTGCATTTTCTTCAATAGCAAAAGCACCTACTACTAAATAAGTACCCGGGAGTATATATTCAGGAGTGCTTTCCTCATTTGAAAATTTTTCCTCAGCAATTTTGCTAAAGCTTGGGATACTACTGATGATGAAAATAACGCTTAGCGTTATCCAGAACCAGCCAGTTAGCTTTGAAACTTTCATAATAATAAACTATTATTTGCATTGAAAGTACAATTCAATAGCCATTATTCTAATATTGCATGGCAAAACACCAGAAAAAATGCCAAATGTAAGAAAAAATGTCACTTAGGATGTGTTTTTTATGACATTATCCATATTAAATATAAATAATCTATGCCGAATATTTCTTATTCTCAGATTTCACTTCATAGCCTTTTAATTATGGGCTTTTTTGGGTTAACTGATTGCCAGCCTAAAACTCAGAGTACCGAACTATCTGATTTACTGGGTAATGCTATTACAGAAGTAGATTTACGGGAACACATTCGGACATTAGCCTCTGATGAATTTGAAGGGCGTAAGCCCTTCACTCTTGGTGAGGAAAAGACAATTGCATACCTGGAGAATGCTTTCAGCACAATGGGGCTGGAGCCAGGTAACGGTGATAGTTATTTTCAGTCAGTTCCTTTGGTTGAAATTGATGCCCTACCTTTTCCCACAATGAAGGTGGGCGGAAAAGGTGAGGAATTGACATTAGACTATCGTCAGGATTTTGTGGCCCTCACTCGCCGGGTGACGGATAAAATTACAGTAGACAACTCCGAACTGGTCTTTTGTGGTTTTGGCATCGTAGCTCCGGAATACAATTGGAACGACTACAAGGGGGTTGATATGACCGGAAAAACGGCAGTAGTGCTGGTGAACGACCCCGGTTTTGGTACGCAGGATAGTACGCTGTTCAAAGGAAATACCATGACCTACTACGGGCGTTGGACCTATAAATACGAAGAAGCAGCCCGACAGGGAGCCGAAGGAGTTATTATTGTACACAATACCGCTCCGGCCGGTTATGCCTGGAATGTAGTGGAAAGTAGCTGGACGGGCAAAGCATTGTATTTACAGTCAGAAGATAATAACCAATCCCGCTGTGCATTTGAGGGGTGGATCACTCAGGGAGCTGCTCGCGAAATTATGCAACTGGCCAGAATCCAGAATTACCTCGGACAGGCCCGCCAGGCTGACTTCAAACCTATCCCGATGGACTTATCTATTGGTCTTGGTATAGATGTGACTTACCAAGAAGCTACCTCTCAGAACGTAATTGCCAAGCGTACCGGAAGTAAGCGTCCTGACGAGTACATTATCTATTCCGCTCACTGGGATCATCTTGGCATCGGTAAAGCTATTGAAGGAGACTCCATATATAATGGAGCGTTAGACAATGCTAGTGGCACGGCTGCCATGCTAGAGATCGCCGATGCATTTAGTCGTTTGGAAGAAGCACCGGAGCGCACAGTCATTTTTTTAGCCGTGACCGCCGAAGAGCAGGGACTGCTGGGTTCAGAGTATTACGCTCAAGCTCCCATTTATCCGGTAAACCAAACAGTGGCTAACATTAATATGGATGGAATTCACTTCCGGGGTGAGATGAAAGACCTTACCATCGTAGGCTACGGCCAATCAGAATTAGATGACTACGCCCAGACGGCAGCTGAGGAGCAGGGACGTTACATTATTCCTGACCCAAATGCCGAGAAAGGCTACTTTTTCCGGTCTGATCATTTTAGTTTTGCCAAAGTGGGGATTCCGGCTTTGTACGCTAGCGGCGAATACGAACAACGGGAAAAAGGCGTTGAGTGGACCCAGGCCAAGATGGACGAGTGGACCAGCAAGCACTATCATCAGCCTTCGGATGAATATCTCGATGGTGCATGGGATGTATCAGGAATGATACAGGACGCTCAGTTGCTTTTCAAAATTGGTTATCGGTTGAGTAATGAAGAGAATTTTCCTGAATGGAAACCCGGCTCGGAGTTTAAGTCCATTCGCGAAGAATCGCTCTCGGGTGTAGCGCTTAATTAAATTTTTCACCGAACCAAATGAAGCCTAGCTGGCTATTCAGCTAAGTATCTAATTTTTTTGTATCGCTTGTGCTAAACAATAAAAGTTGTAATTTTGCGGGACTTTTAGAACACCTTCGTTCGCAAGGCTGTTCTAATACTGTTTTAACAAATTGATGTTTTACAAAAACCGCTGAACTGATTGCTCTACGTTTGGTGTGTATAATGAGCAAACAAACATTTTATGGCTGATACGCAAGTAGAAAATTTTAATTGGGATCAGGCCGATACTAAAGGCTTTGGCGAAGATTACTCAGAAGAAGAAAAGGCCCGCATGGCTGAGATGTACGACGACACTCTCACGCAAATTAATGAGAAGGAAGTTGTACAAGGCACTGTGGTTGGAATTAACGACCGCGACGTGATTTTAAATATCGGATTCAAATCTGATGGTTTAGTCTCTATTTCCGAATTCCGCGATCTGGAAGATCTAAAAGTAGGTGATGAAGTAGAAGTGTACATCGAGGAACAAGAAGATAAGCGAGGTCAATTAGTGCTCTCGCGCAAGAAGGCAAAAATTGTTCGTGCCTGGGAGAAAATAACCGGCGCACTAGAACATGATGAGGTGATTGAAGGTACGGTTAAGCGACGAACCAAAGGTGGCCTTATTTGCGATATTTACGGAGTAGAGGCATTCTTGCCAGGCTCTCAAATTGATGTTAAGCCCATTCGCGATTTTGACGTCTTCGTTGGTAAGAAGATGGAGGTGAAAGTTGTGAAGATCAACTACGCCAATGATAATGTAGTTGTTTCGCACAAAGTACTGATCGAGAAAGATCTAGAAGAGCAGAAAGCTCGCATCCTGAACAACCTAGAGAAAGGACAGGTACTAGAAGGGGTTATCAAGAATATGACCAACTTCGGAGTATTTATCGATCTGGGTGGAGTAGACGGATTACTACACATTACCGATATTTCTTGGGGACGTATCAATCATCCGGAAGAAGTGCTTAACCTAGACGAGAAGGTGAATGTAGTTGTGTTAGACTTCGACGATGAGAAGAAGCGTATATCTTTAGGTATGAAGCAGCTTACCCCGCACCCGTGGGATTCGCTGTCGGAAGAGATTCAGGTGGGAAGTAAGGTTCACGGTAAGATTGTGAACGTAGCTGATTACGGCGCCTTTCTGGAAATTATGCCCGGAGTAGAAGGACTAATCCACGTTTCGGAAATGTCCTGGTCGCAGCATTTGCGCAATCCTCAGGATTTTATCAATATTGGTGATGAGCTGGACGCCGTAGTACTGACATTAGATCGAGAAGAGCGCTAGATGTCGCTTGGCATTAAGCAACTTACTGACGATCATTGGAACAAGGCTGCAGTACTGACCAAGTATGCGGTTGGGACTACCCACACTGGAATTGTGCGAAACCTCACCAACTTCGGATTGTTCCTAGAACTAGAAGAAGGTATTGATGGTCTGGTACACGTTTCTGACCTTAGCTGGACGAAAAAGATCAAGCATCCTTCGGAATTTGTGAAGGTAGGTGAGGAGTTGCAGGTGAAAGTATTGGAGCTTGACGTAGACAATCGTCGTCTGGCACTAGGACATAAGCAATTAGAGGAGAACCCTTGGGATACTTTTGAAGATCTGTTCCCGGTAGGTTCGGTACATAAAGGTACCATTACCAATAAGATTGATAAAGGAGCCTTGGTAGAATTACCTTATGGAATTGAAGGCTTCGCTGGTAATAAACATTTAACCAAAGAAGATGGTAGCGAACCAGAAATGGGAGAGTCACTTGACTTCCGAGTAGTTGATTTCTCTAAAGATGACAAGCGAATTGTACTTTCACATACGGCCTCTTATCGTGAAGTGGAAGCCAAGCGAACGTCTAAGCCCAGTCGTTCTTCATCTTCTCAATCCAGTGGCTCTAACGAGGCTGAGCGTTCTACATTAGGTGATTTGGAGGCTCTATCTAATCTGAAAGAGCAGATGAAGCAGGATGAAAAGAAGAACTAATTAACTAATATTACATCAACAGCAGTAGGGGTTTTATTCCCCTACTGTTTTGATGGAGTATCTAAAACTCTTAGTTTTGTTCATCAATGGTAGCGTGGCCGAGTGGCTAGGCAGAGGTCTGCAAAACCTCTTACAGCGGTTCGAATCCGCTCGCTACCTCTAAAAGCTCGCAATTTCGCGGGCTTTTTTCATTTTTACACATTTCTGTTTTTGGGAGTAAACTAGCTAGATTAGTTCCGTGACTTCTTTATTTATACAAGTTCTAAATTAGGAATGGGGGGCTGGAGTAGGAAACTAACTATTTGATAATCAACTTCTTCGTAAAAGTTTTGCAAACATTACAAAGGTAATACCAAATTGCTTCAAATGTGTTTGAATATAAGCATTCCAGTATTACTTTTGTGGGGATTAAAAAAGGGATTATAATGAATTACAGTTGCTCAAAATTGCGAAATATTACTTTTTTAACTTGTACTCTACTCGCCATTATTTTCCTTCAGTTCTCCCTGTTAACTTCGGTTAACGCCCAGAACGCGGTGGTAGATTCTACTGCTACGGACGGAGCAGCAGCCGCCAGCGGAGATGATGGTAGTGGTATTCCTTCCAGCCCGGAAGCCATCGCTGAAGGTGAGAGCATTTTCAATAATAACTGTACAGTCTGCCACGCTATCAATCAGCAGGTGGTTGGGCCCGCCTTAAGTGGTGTTGAAACTCGCTGGGAAGATCTGGGTACTTTGGTGGCATTTATTAAGAATTCCCAGAAAGTTATTCAAGGTGGTAATGAGTACGCGGTTAACTTATACAATGAGTATAATAAAACCCTAATGCCTGCCTTTGCTGATTATTCTGACGATCAGATTTTAAACATCCTGGCCTACATCAAAGCCGAAGCAGCCGCGCCGGCTCAGGCTGAAGCTACTGCGGGTGGTGGTGAAGGAGGCGAAGCAGTAGCGGCTCAAGGTGGAGGAGGAATCCCATCCGGCTACCTGACGGCAATTATCGTTGGCCTACTGGTGATTCTGGTGCTAATACTATTGGTATTAGTACTTATTATTTCAGTACTAACCCGCTTCCTGAACCAGAAGCAGGATTTGGATGATGCCGACCGAGAAATTATCAACCAAAAAGTTGATGCGCAGAAACTGGTGAAGAGCCGTCCATTTATTGGGATTATGCTCTTTATATTCATGGCCATTGTAGTGAAGTTGGTATTTGATGGTTTATATTCGGTAGGGGTGCAGCAAGGTTATCAACCTAAGCAGCCTATCGCTTTCTCTCACGCCTTACACGCTGGGCAATACGAAATTGAATGTCAGTACTGCCATACTGGAGTGATGAAAGCCAAATCAGCCAATATTCCTTCAGCTAACATTTGCATGAACTGCCACCAACAGATCAAAACTGAATCGCCGGAAATTCAGAAGATCTATGCAGCCATCGATTTTAATCCGGAAACCCAAACCTACGGAAACAATAAAAAGCCCATTGAGTGGGTACGGATTCATAACCTACCTGATTTGGCCTACTTCAATCACGCCCAGCACGTAAACGTGGGTGGGTTGGATTGTCAGACCTGCCACGGCGAAATCCAGGAAATGGAAGTAGTTTATCAGGAATCTACCCTGACGATGGGCTGGTGTATCAACTGTCACCGTGAAACGCAGGTAAATGCCGAAGGTAATGCCTACTATGATAAGCTACTGGAACTACATAATTCCGAAAACCCGAAAGAACCGATGAAGGTGGAAGATATCGGCGGATTGGAATGCTCTAAATGCCATTATTAAGATATACTTTTTGAAGTCAAACGTCTACTGACGGTAACTGATCTATGAAACAAGCGAAAAAACGATACTGGAAGGGATTAGAAGAACTGAGAAACGATTCTGAGTTTGTAAAAAATGCTGATAAAGAGTTTCCAGAGTACTTGCCCATTGCCGAAAGCAACGGAGATAATGGAGCATCCAACTCCCGTCGCGATTTCCTGAAGATGATGGGCTTCGGTATCAGTGCTGCTACTCTGGCAGCCTGCGAAGCTCCGGTGCGCAAAGCTATTCCCTACGTGGTGAAACCGGTGGATGTCGACCCTTCCATTCCAAACTACTATGCTTCTACCTACATTGATGGTGGTGACTATTGTAGCATTGTGGTGAAAACCAGAGAGGGT
This sequence comes from uncultured Flammeovirgaceae bacterium, assembly GCA_937884755.1. Classification (GTDB taxonomy): domain Bacteria; phylum Bacteroidota; class Bacteroidia; order Cytophagales; family Cyclobacteriaceae; genus Tunicatimonas. The sequence goes on along the minus strand of CAKZYJ010000367.1, from coordinate 6,633 downwards.
AGACCTATAAAGATTGCGGGGAACACCCGGTCTGCGGTTACCTCTGGTGCTACCAGTGCTCAAGTCCAGGCATCAGTGCTTTCCTTATATGACAAGCAGCGGCTTCAGGGGCCGGTCATGGACGGAAAAGCTACTTCTTGGAGCGAACTGGATAATGACGTTAGGCAGAAATTGCGTCAGGGTGGCCCTGTAGCATTAGTGAGCTACACCATCCTCAGCCCTACCACCCAAAAGGCAATAGATGAATTGCTGGCGGCTTATCCAGGTATGGAGCATATTCAATATGATCCGGTTTCGGCCGACGGTATTTTGGCTGCTAATCAGGCTTCATTCGGTAAGGCAGCCTTACCTACTTATGATTTCAGCAAAGCCAACGTTATTGTTAGTTTTGGGGCTGATTTTTTAGGAACGTGGATTAATCCTACCACATACTCAAATCAGTACGTCAAGACTCGGAAGCCAACTCAGGCCAACCCGGAAATGTCGCGGCATTACCAGTTTGAAGCAGCACTCTCGCTAACGGGGGCTAATGCTGACTATCGTTCGCAAATCAAACCCTCCCAGGAGGGAGCGGCGGTCGCTCAACTGTACAATATGATTGCCGCCAAAGCGGGAGGAAGCCGAGTAAACGCGCCTGAAGTGGCCGATGTGAAGTTTCTGGAGAAGGCCGCTAATGACCTCCTCGGGGCCCGAGGTAAGTCGTTGGTAGTATCAGGTTCTAATGATCCCGCCGTGCAGGGTATGGTCAATGCCATAAATAACCTGTTGGGCAATTATGGCCAAACGTTAGATATTGACCATCCATCCTATTATCGTAAAGGTAACAATCAGGATATGGAGCGAGCGGTAGGTCGAATCGCTCAGGGACAGCTGAAAGGGGTTATATTCTACAATTGTAATCCGGTTTACGATTTCTACCAGGGGGAGCAACTTGGTCAGGCACTTGCCAATACGACCCTTTGCATTTCTACCTCTGAAAAGCTAGATGAGACTGCTTCATTAGCTTCTCACGTAGCCCCCGATCATCACTACCTCGAGTCTTGGAATGATGCTATGCCGCAGCAGGGACAGCTAAGTCTTATGCAGCCTACCATTACTCCTATCTTTAATACCCGTCAGGCACAAAGCTCTTTTCTTACTTGGGCGAATAGCCCGGAAACGGATTATTATACCTATCTGCGTAGCAACTGGCGGGAAAACGCTTTTAGTGCCCAAAGTGAAGTGAGTGATTTTGGTATGTTTTGGGATAAGGCTTTGTATGATGGTGTGCTGGAAGTAGTGCCCACTGAGAACGCTGAATCTGGGTCTTCTGCGAGTAATTGGGTAGTCTATCCTCCACTTAGTGCGATGCCTGAGATGACAGCTGAAGATGGTGCTACTTTTGCTGGTAATGTGAATTCTTTTGCCTCCAGCATCAGTAAGAACTATAGTGCTAGCAGCGAGGGGTTAGAGCTTGTCTTATATCAGAAAGTAGGAATAGGTACCGGGCGACAGGCTAATAACCCGTGGTTACAAGAGTTACCTGACCCGATTTCTAAAGCTTGCTGGGATAACTATGTGGCCATCCCACAGCGTTTGGCTCGTGAGTTGGGATTCAAGATGAGCGAAGGAAAGACCAAAAAGGCAAAAGTGACAGTAGGCGAGCGCTCAATGGTACTTCCTGTACTTGTACAGCCTGGTCAAGCACCGGGTACAATCAGTATTGCGTTAGGCTACGGGAGAACCAAGGCCGGTAAAGTGGCCAACGGATTAGGGCAGAATGTTTACCCTATGGTTTCCGAAGTAAACGGACATACTGCATACTACAATACTGATGTACAGTTTGAGCTAGTAGATGAAGACTACCGTATTGCCCAAACCCAGACGCATCAGACCTTTATGGGTCGGGAAACGGTTATTCAGGACGCTCTGCTGTCAGAATATAAAGAAAACCCCAAGGCTGGTCGCTACGAATTTAAGGTCGAGTCCTACGATGGGCCGAAAGATCCAGCCGATATTTCGCTTTGGAAAGGTCACAAGTATCCAAATCACCATTGGGTCATGGCCATTGATCTAAACAGCTGTATCGGCTGTGGGGCCTGTGTAGTTTCCTGTCAGGTTGAAAATAATATCCCCGTCGTGGGTCGCCAGGAAGTGATTAATCGGCGAGAAATGCATTGGTTGCGAATTGACCGATACTATAGTAGCGATGAAGAAGATGCAGACGATCCGGATTACTCTAAATTAGAAATAGCATCGGATAATCCGCAGGTTACGTTTCAGCCTATGATGTGTCAGCAGTGCAACAATGCGCCCTGTGAGACTGTTTGTCCGGTAGCAGCTACCACCCATAGCACCGAAGGATTAAATCAGATGACCTACAACCGGTGTATTGGAACCCGCTATTGTGCTAACAACTGCCCGTACAAGGTTCGTCGTTTCAACTGGTTTAAGTACCATGACAACAAACAGTTTAGCGACGTGAATGTGGCAATGAACGATGACTTGGGCAAAATGGTGCTGAACCCAGACGTAACCGTGCGAGCGAGAGGGGTAATGGAAAAGTGTACCTTCTGTGTACAGAGAATTCAGGCGTGTAAACTAGAAGCTAAGAAACAACGGCGACCATTGGCCGATGGTGATATCAAATCAGCCTGTGAAGACGCCTGCCCCGTTGACTGTATGGTATTTGGTGACTTTAATGATCCTAATAGTCGGGTTTCGCAGTTGATTAATCAGGAAAAAGATGGCCGAGCTTACCATGTTCTCCATGAAATTGGGGTTAGTCCTAATGTGTGGTACATGACTAAGATCAGAAATTAGGATGCCGAAGAAGAAATTAACGCATAATTTAAATTGATTTTTTATGGAAGTGACTTCCGCAGTACGTAAACCCCTAGTTACCGGTGGAAAAACCATCCACGACGTAACAGTAGACGTTTCCCGCAGGGTAGAGGAAAAGCCGACAGTTACCTGGTTTTTGGCCGTAGCAACCTCCTTAGGTTTATTGACCGTTGGCCTATACTGTGTATTTCGTACTCTTTGGGATGGAGTCGGTATGTGGGTTTAGAACAAGACCGTAGGTTGGGCTTGGGATATTACCAACTTCGTATGGTGGGTAGGTATTGGCCACGCTGGTACGCTGATCTCAGCTATTCTACTCCTGTTTCGTCAGCGGTGGCGGATGTCAATCAACCGCGCGGCGGAAGCCATGACTATCTTTGCAGTAATATGTGCCGCTATGTTTCCGGTGTTACATATGGGGCGACCCTGGTTAGGGGCTTATTGGACTTTACCGCTTCCCAATACCTTTGGTTCACTGTGGGTGAACTTTAATTCGCCGCTTCTTTGGGACGTATTTGCGATCAGTACTTACTTCACAGTTTCATTAGTCTTCTGGTATGTTGGGCTGATTCCTGATTTTGCTACCATCCGTGACCGGGCCAAGGGGATCATTTCCCGTACGGTGTACGGAGCGCTTTCTTTTGGCTGGAATGGTTCAGCTCGAACCTGGGAACGTTACGAAGCAGTGGCCTTGATCCTAGCTGGATTAGCTACCCCACTCGTACTATCAGTACACACTATTGTATCGTTTGACTTTGCCACTTCGGTAATTCCGGGTTGGCACACTACCATTTTTCCCCCATACTTTGTAGCGGGGGCGATTTTCTCGGGCTTCGCGATGGTACTTACGCTAATGCTGATTACCCGTAAGGTTTATAAACTAGAAGACTACATTACAATAAACCATATTGAGATGATGAACATTATCATCATCGTAACAGGTTCAATTGTGGGGGTAGCGTACATTACCGAGTTGTTTATGGCTTGGTATTCTGGAGTTGAGTACGAACAGTACGCTTTCCTCAACCGGGCTACTGGCCCTTACTGGTGGGCCTACTGGACGATGATGACCTGTAACGTTATTTCGCCTCAGCTATTCTGGATTAAAAAGATTCGTACAAGTATCGTAGCTACTTTCATCTTGTCGATTGTAGTAAACATTGGAATGTGGTTCGAGCGATTTGTAATTATTGTGACCTCATTACACCGCGATTATCTTCCTTCTTCCTGGGCGATGTTTCAACCGACGATCTACGACTTAGGGATTTATATTTTCACTATTGGTTTGTTCTTTACGTTATTCTTCCTGTTTGCCAAATTCTTCCCGGTAATTAACATGGCGGAAGTGAAGAGTATTATAAAAGCTACTTCGGAGAAGTCTCCTATGCGGGAAATAGATACAACAACACAGACAGCCGAAGAGATGGCTCCTACCGCTTCAAAAGATCAGTAATATGAAAAAAGGAATTAACTACTTAGTAGGCGTATTTGATGATGACGACGTACTGCTCAAAGCAGTTGCTACAGTCCGGGCGTCGGGAATACGTATCCACGAATGCTATACCCCTTTTCCGGTTCACGGACTGGGGGATGCTTTAGGTTATAAGCGCTCTAAACTACCTATTGCTGCATTCCTCTTTGGGATGCTCGGAACATCTTTAGCCTTATTGATGCAATTTTACATGATGGGTATTGACTGGCCAATGATAATTGGGGGTAAGAACTTTACTTCTATTCCTACTTTCTTCCCGGTTACCTTTGAGCTAACGGTACTATTGTCAGCCTTAGGAATGGTAGGTACCTTCATGGTAATCAGTGATTTGCGCCCTTACGGAAAGGCTAAGGTTTTTGACCTAAGGGCAACTGATGACAAGTTCATCATGGCCATTGATCTATCTAAAAACAGTATTGATACTGCCGAAATCAAGCAAACTTTGTCTAGCGCCGGAGCGGTAGAAATAAATGAAAAGCATGGTTAACTTTATGAATCGCTTTCCTGTTTTGTATGTACTTGTACTGGCGGTTGCCCTGGTTGGATGTGAAGCCCAGGGTGATTATCCTGGACTTGAGTACGCCCCTCAGATGTACCACACCACTCCTTATGAGCCGCTCACGCAAATCACTGACACGGATGAGGGAGCTTGGCTTAGCTCATTAGACAACGGAGTAGGGGAGTTTTACAATTCCAATCCGTACAATCCTTATGCAATGAACTCGCGTGTACCACCTGCTAATACGGTAAAGCGCAATCCCAATGATTTTCTGCCTTACCGCATTCATCCGGATAGCATAGAGCTGGCCGCGCGTATTCTAAAAAATCCGGTTGACTCTACCGAGGCAGTGCTGGAACAAGGAGAGTATTTGTATACCCAATTCTGCTACCCTTGTCACGGAACTGGGGGGCAGGGCGATGGACCGGTTGGTAAAGTTTATCTGGGTGTACCAGCTTACAATAAAGGGAGATACGTAGACATGACCGAAGGACACATCTTTCACACCATTACCTGGGGCCGAGGCCGGATGAATGCTCACGGATCTCAGATGGATATCGCCGATCGCTGGAAAATTGTGCGGTACGTTCAAACCCTGCAACAACAATAATTGACCAACTACTGAAATACGCATATGGCGACTGAATTAACTACTGAAACCATATCTGACGAGCGGTTTCAATTTACAGCTGGAATCAAGAAGCAGCTAACAATTATTGGTGTTGTTGGTGCTACTTTGTTTGTGCTGGGAGTGCTGTACCTCATGATTTGGGGTGGTGCGGCCCACGGACACGAGGCAGAAATGGCAGGAGCAGCTTCTGAAGGAGCCCACGCTGCCGGAGAGCACCATGGTGAATTCCACTGGTACGAACGGGTGTTTGCCAACCTGTGGATCAATAATGTTTACTTTACCGGATTAGCGGTTATTGGCTTGTTCTTTGTTGCATTTCAGTACGCGGCCCAGGCTGGTTGGTCGGCAGCAATTAAGCGGGTACCCGAAGCATTTGGGGCATGGTTACCTTATGCCGGGGTGCTGATGTTAGTAGTATTTGTGGTAGCTTGGCTTGCACATAGTAATCTTTTTCACTGGACTCATAGCTATCTATACGATGAGGCAGATCCTCGTTATGATGCGATCATAGCTGGTAAACAGGCTTATCTTAATATTCCTTTTTTTCTGGGTAGGATGGTGCTGTACTTTGTGATCTGGTATATGGCCTACCGATATATTCGCAAAGAATCGTTGGCTGAAGATGATCTGGGAGGGCTATCACAGTACAACAAAATGATTAAGTACTCAACCATCTTTATCATTTTATTTGCCATCACCTCTTCTACTTCTGCTTGGGACTGGGTATTATCTATTGATACTCACTGGTTTAGCACTATGTTTGGCTGGTACGTATTTGCCAGTTGGTTCGTATCGGGGCTGGCTGCCATTACGCTCATGATAGTTCTACTGCGTGAAGCTGGTTATCTGACAATGATTAATTCCAGCCACCTGCACGATCTGGGGAAATTCATTTTTGCCTTTAGTATTTTCTGGACATATGTTTGGTTTAGCCAATTCCTGTTGATCTACTACGCCAACATTCCGGAAGAGACAATTTACTTTGTGGAAAGACTAAGTAGCGACTATTATTCGCCGATCTTTTTCATTAATCTGATCATGAACTTCTTCTTTCCCTTCCTCGTTTTCATGACAAGAGATTCAAAGCGGCATACCATATTTATTAAAGTGGTTTGCTCCGTAGTGCTAGTCGAGCACTAGCTGGACTTCTAAATAATGTTAAAAAAGGGAGTCCTGAAAGAAAACGGA
>CAKZYJ010000366.1 GCA_937884755.1 uncultured Flammeovirgaceae bacterium | reverse complement strand
CGAAGCCGAGTGGGAATATGCCTGCCGGGCTGGAACCGAAGCTCGCTTCTACTGGGGCACTGACTCGGCGTGTTGGCAAACCCGCCAACACGCCTGGGCATTTTCTTATTCGGAAGGTCGCAGTCATCCGGTAGGGCTGAAGGAACCTAACGCCTGGGGCTTGTACGACATGGGTGGAAACGTTTGGGAGTGGTGCCAGGACTGGCGCTCTTCGGATTACGATGCCGCCGATACGGTTGATCCTACGGGGGCTACTGAAGGTACTAAAAAAGTGTACCGGGGTGGTAGCTGGTTTAATAAGCCGTTTACACTACGTTCGGCCAACCGCAACGGTCACGAGCCGGATACGGGCGGAGGTACCAATTCCGGTTTTCGATTGCTGATGGAAGTTAAGTAGTTCCAAATCTTCAATTTCATGTATTAACCATCGACATTCGATTTTCTGTAGTTCTCGTCAAGAACTGCCTACCTTCCTCCTTCGGCCTCTAGCCTAGTTCTAGCGCGTTTAAGGTCCATTTCTTTACATCGGACGGTACTACTGGCACTACCTCTATTGTGCTCCAATCTTTTGGGTGCTTTCTGTTTGTAAAAACTATTAAAGTTGATCCTGATTTTTCTGCAAGTTCTATTGCAACATGCACTTTACCTATCCCATAATCAGATTGACTATGAGTTGCCTTTTTTTGAATTAACCAGTGGTAAACTTCACTAGCAACTATTATCTTTCTTGCTCCTTTCTGGGTAATAGACATCTGTTTTTGAGTAAATATCCACCTCTTGTTCGGCTGGATTCTTCAACTTACAATCAAAGATTTATTGTATCTTACGCTCAAGGGCGCTAATACGCTGTTCGTGATCCTGAATACATCCAGCCATAAAGGACATAAAATCGGTCATTTCATCGCCTTGCTCGTGTAATTCATCCCGAAAGTCATTGATTCCTTTCCGCATCAGTGACACTTGCGCCTTTGCCTCAACAAACTCTTTCTGTATAGAAGTAAATCTATTTTCTAAATTGCCAAATTTTGTATCTATTCCACTAAGCTTCTTATCCATCCGGCGAAAACGGGCATGGATGTTTTGCTGGAACTGCTCAAACTGTTTCTGAAAATCCATATTACTGCATTTACTATTTCACAATATACGAAAAGCTTACATTTGTTGATTTACATCTATAGCGTATAATACGGCTCTTGCTCGTGCTCATGCATGCGGATGGCACCTTCTTGGGTGAGATGGTGCAGGATACGCAAAGCCCGGCGGCGAGAGATATTCACGATCTGCATAAACTGCTTTAGGGTGACGCGCTCGTGGCGCTCCAGAAACGAAAGTAGTTTGCGCTCATTGTGATCTAATTGGTCATAATTGATGGTGGGGGCATCGGATAACTCTCCCTTTCGCATTAGGTTAATCATAGTTTTGCCAGCCGGAATGCTTTTATCGCGCTGCCGGATATACACCAAACGCTGCTCGTTTTTGTCGCGGACGAAGTGAGGTTTTTCTTTGCTCTCGGGAATGATTACCTCCAACACGGTAATCTCTTCTTCCTCATCTTCAACTTCTTTGAAACGGATGGGCACCGGTGGATCGCAGTAGAACTGAGCGGCAGTTTCCAGCGTATACTTTTCTTCCTCGGGGTCAATGCCCGTGATGGTTTTATCATCCCGCACACCCACCAGAATCTTCCCTCCCTTGGTATTGGCAAAGGAAGAGATCGTTTTGGCAATCTTGTACGGATCAGTGATCTTCTGCTTAAAATCAACCCGCTCACCCTCTCCCCTATGAATAATTTTCCTTAGCTTTTTCATGATTCTCAAGTCCACAGTTACCAGCTGGGGGCGAGGCGCTAGGAGCAAGGCGTTAAACTAACCTCGCTCTTAATGCCTTATCCAATTGCCTAACTTCATTCTCTCCAATTTCAACTTTCTAGGCACTCCTAGCTCCTTGCTCCCAGCCCCCTGCCCTAAAAAGGATGTCCGACGACTACTCGTTCTTTTAACACGGAAACCTGGCCATTGGTATGAAAAACTTCAAAATAAATGATGTAATAGCCCATCGGCACTAGCTGCTGGCTGTCGTTAGTACCGTCCCAGCGAAGAAAACCTTCTTCGGCCAGCGTAGCGTTTTGAGCCAGATGCCGGACTTTTCTTCCCTGGCTATTGAAGATAATGACATTAGCCACATTGCCGCTAGCTTCCCATCGATAGTGAATCTGGGTGTAATCTTGAAAGCTGTCCTGATTAGGGGTGAATACTTTCGGCTCTACCGAAATGGTGGCCTGGCTGGTAAATTCCGAAGATGCTTGAGAATTAGCATAACCGGGAGTGGCGAAACCCGCCGTTTGAGCGGCTGACTGCCAGTTATTGGCATCGTTCACTGCTGCTTCCCACTGAATACGTTCCAGCGATACTCCGCGCACATCATCCAGCACCGGATGATGCCATTTCTCGTCGTACTCCAGCAGTTGCATTTGCTCACCATCCGGCGAAAGAAGTACAACAATCCCGGCATCGGAAGGTAAACTAGGCAGAGATTTTACGGCTAGAATATTCCCTTCGGAAGCCGCCGGATAATCTGCTACCAGGACAGTTGCATCTTCGGTAAGCACCAGGTACTGTCCGGAAGCAAACTGGTAGTTGTCCTCGATAATTGGTGAAAGATTAGTCAGCGAGTCACCTTCCTGATTGGCCAGTTGCCAACCACTGAGGTTGATCGGTTTATCCGAGTGATTGTAGATTTCGACGAAGCGTACGCCACCCGAGCGGGGGTAAAATAGGATTTCGCTGAGCAGCACATCGCCCGCTTCTGCTTCTTCTGATAAAACAAACGATTCCGGAGCATTCCTTATTGGGTTTCCGCTACAATCGCTCAGATTCTCCAGCCAGATTAAATAGGTAGTCTGAGCTTGTAAAGGAGTTAGCAGAACCAACTGCGCCGACTTACGATCTTCGCTCCACACTAGCGTATCAACCACTAGCTCTTGATTGAGATTAATCTTACCTCGAGACAGCGACGTAGGATCAATCTTTTCGCTAAAACGAAGCTGAACCAACGTATCCGATACGGCGAATGCTTCGGTCAAAAAAGGCGCCTGGTTATCGGGATTGGGCTGACTGACCGAATTTTCTCGTCCGGGAGTGCCTCCGCTCTCATCTACCGAAGCGATCCAGTTATCTCGCTCGCCACAGGGGCGGGTATAGTCAATCATTTCCAGCGACCAGCCGCCCTGCTTCTTTTCCGCATCGTTGTACCAATCATCAGCGTACGCTACTGAGAAAATTTCCTGGCCGTAGGCATCGGTTATCCGCAAAATATCGCCAGTACTATTGAGAGAGGGAAAATTACTGACACCAATCGTTTTCCCTTTTGCTGACATTTTGCTTTGGTCGGCAGTGGCTGTAACGATCAGGTATTCTCCCGGAAGTATCAGTACAGTTGGAAATAGCGCCGAAGAAGTAGCATCAGCTAATCGTAAACCTTCGGTACTAAGCAAATCATCAGAAGCATTGTAGATTTCCAGATACTCTACTTCAGGTAGGCCAACCACCGGAATTGGGTCAGCCATAATCTCAGCAATCAGCAATTCATTGAACTCGGGAGTGCGTCCCAAACCTACCGAATGCGTTGATTCGGGAATGACATCTCCGTCAATGGTTTGCAGTCCCGAGAGTGAAAGTTGGTAGCGAGTGAGGGGCTCCAACGATTGGTTGAATACTAAACGAACGGTTTGCTCATCAACCAGCAATGCTGCTACCGGATGTTCCTCCTCTAACTGATAATGAGAATTCTGCACTGCCCGGCTGGAATCTACCGGAACCTGGAAATAGACCAGCAGTGATTGATTCTCAACTTCAATACGCTCCACCTGTGTTTGGTAGACGAACGAATCCTGCACACCGGTAGAAGAAGCTCCCCGCAAACCAGCAATTTCATCAATAGCTAACTGATAGGTCACATCCGGTTGAAAGGGTGAATCAAAGGACAATTGCAGCGCGTAAGGTTTTTCCGGAACCGGAATTAGGCTGGTGGGAACTAAGGTTTGATCAAGCCGATAGCGCCCAGATTCCTGCATGACACTTTCATCAATTGGCTGGGAAAACTCTAGCTGTACTTCGGTTTCCGAAAGTACGGTAATCTGGCCTAGCGAAATGTTAGCATTAGTCACAGCAACTTGTAAAGGTTCCGTCAAAGAATTTCCTCGTTCATCAGCAATCTGATTGATTGTGAGTGTTGCTTCGTCAAACAAGAACGGGTTAGTGAAAAACAAGCGTACTTCGCTTGACTGAATTTGCGAGACGAGCAGGCTATCGGGTGAGCCAAACGACTCGATTTGGTAATCAGTAGACGAGTTGGACACTACCGCTTCTGAGAAATACAACCGCAATTGGTAAGGATTGACTATTTTCCAGGAAAGTAGTCGAGGTGGGTGCTGATCGTAAACGAAAGTCCGGCTCCTGGTGCTACTAATGGTATTACCGGATACATCGGCGATTCCCAACACCTCCAGTTCGTACTCCACTTCGGATAGTAAGGCTGAATCCAAGACTAGTTGTACTGATTGTTGATCTGCCAGTAAATCAGCTTGTGTGATATTTGGGCTGCCGGAAGCTAACTGGTAATGGAATGCGTTAGTCGCTTCGGCGGCGAGTAGAGTTTCGTTGAAGTAGGCTATCAGCGTACGATCATTAACTGCCACTACTGAATCTAGTGTGGGTGCCCGCTGGTCGTAGTAAAACCGGTAAATTGGAGTGCTAAGTAAGTTGCTTTCCGTATCGTACAATTGGTTTGCCCACAACTCATGCTCTTTGTTGGACGTTAACGGCTGAGCGAGCACCAGATGAACTAAGCTAGCATCATCGCTATCCAGAAAGGCCGAGTGCGGTTGCCCCACTCCCCGATCAATGGATAAGTTACTGGTATTAACAGCATCGGGTGAAATTTCCGGCTGTAAGTACAGATCTACCTGATATTCGCTGACTACTACTACCGTATCAATAGCCTGCTGATATTGAAAAATCACAGATTGGGCGTCAGCCGTATTTCCGTAGAGATCGGTCAGATTTAGTACGGCAAGTTGATGTTCCAGTCCGTCGTCTAACGAAAGAGAGAAACTTAAAACCGCTGATGAGCTGTCTTCACTGAGCGTAACTGATTTGGGAATATTGGTGGCAGAATCAAGCTGATAGTTTTCCTTTTCAGTAGCAGCACTATTTTCCACCTTCTCCGAAAAGAAGACTTCTACTGCCGATGTATCGCGGACAATAAGCTGAGTTACCAGCGGAGGCTGGTTATCAAAGTAGAAATTTTGGGTTTGAGAGGCAGCTTGATTCCCATAGCAGTCCTGGGCATTAAGAAACGTAAGTGAATAAGTAGTCCCGTTTTGCAGTATATCAGTTAGCGTTACCCAAATCGTTTTTTCATCAATCGTATCCCTCACTACGCTTGCTATAGTTCGTTGAGGTTGAAATTGAATATTATTAGTTATCAGGGCTACGTCTGCTACTTGCTCATCAAATATCAGTTCAATCAGCATATTACCAGAAGCTTTCGCTTCTAGCAACTTGGGAGCGGTTGTATCCGGAGTGGTTTGAGTAACGGTATTTGCCTGACCCGGAGTTGCTCCCCGTTCGGCTAAAGATAGTGCCAGATTAGTACGCTGATCACAGGGTGTTTCCTCCCTTATTCGCTCCAGTGAGGTTCCTCCGGTCACGTCATCTTCTGAATAACTCAGCGAATCCAGGGTGGTAGAGGTTGCATCCAGCAACATTAGTTGGGTACCGCTATTAGAAAGTGTTGGCCAGCTATCCAGCGTTAGTACGTTGCCGAACGGAGCAAAGGCGGCACTATCGGCGGCGGCACATAAAATGATGTGCTGCGCCGGGCGCAAAATATACGAGGAAAGTGGCTTATCGTTTAGTGTCCAATTCTGCAAATCATACGGATGCTCGCTGCGGTTGTAGAGTTCAATAAACTCAGCATCGGGCACATCGACTTTCACCGGATTGGGATCGGGCATTAGCTCAGAGATTACAACATCGTTCCACTGAGCGGGTACCGGCTCAAAGTAAAAGAAGTTCAGGGTCGTATCGGCCATCGCGTTCCCCGCTTCATCCTGAATGTTCCGAACATTCAAACTGTAGTCAGTAGCGTTGACTAGTGCTTCATTAACGGATAATGTTACCAAATCATCGGCCAGCGTAGCTGCACTGGCGCTGTAGCCGGGTAGCGTATAATTCGCTACAGTTTCCGCCGTAGCAGCGGTCACCGTTTCGGAAAACTGAATTTGCAACTGGGTATCAGACAGCACCGACAGACTGGTTATTACTGGTTGCTGAGTATCAGGTTGCGGAGTACCGGAGACCAAAATATCGTCGAAGTAAAAAGCATCCTTCCGGGTTGAGGTGTACTTGCAGTAAACTCCGAAGTAATTAGAAACTGTATAGGTATCGTCCTGCACCGAGCCTTCCAAACTAAAGTCGACATCACCCAATGGTCGCGAACTCAACTCCCAGTTTCCGGTGGCATTGCGGGTAACTTTCACCTCAATTTGCACTGGTTTGGTATCTACCCGATCATCCAGTCCATCAATAATTTCGGTTTGCGTACTCCCATCTTGTCGATATAGGCTTACCTCATCAGCCGTGTTCCCGATCTTGACAAAGTAACCGTTTAAATTACCCGCCAGGTTTGCCTGATCGGATACCAGATACACTGACGTAAAGTTAGAGCCGGAAGGGTTCTCAGTAATTTCTATATAAAAATTCCATTCGGCGTCAGCAATGGCTTCGCTTATAGTGCTTAAGTAGGCTTCACCCGTCGCGGCCACATCATTCAAATGCAGTCGTTGCGTTGCTACCTCAAACTTACTGGGTTCACCCGTCCAGATTGGATTAGTGGTAAAATCTCCGTCCGAAAAATTATCAGCTACCTGCGCCAGCGCATTATTCACTAGTAACCAAACACCAAACAGCCAGAATATTTGTTTCAAATTGACAGTCATCTGTACATCCGTAGGATAGTGCTGCAATTTATCAAGCTTCTATATTTCAATTAGTTCATATTGCCAGCTATTGACACTTAGGTAAGATTCCTATGAAAATCTTTGTAGTCAGCATATTTCTCTTGGCATTCACTCCGTTAGGATTTGCTCAGTCGTTGGGTGGGCCGGCAACGGGTATGGCGGAAGCTGGAGTAGCCCAGCGGGATGCTTGGTCAACATTTTATAATGTGGGCGGCATTGCTTGGGTAAAGCATACTACATTGGTGGCGGGCTACGAAAATCGCTTCGGCTTTTCGGAGGGTTTGCACGCGGCGGGGGTTGGGTTAGTAAAGCCTATGGGCTTCGGTACGGCTAGCCTGAGCGTGTACCGTTTTGGAGATGAATTGTACAGCGAAGATCAGATTGCTTTGGGTTTTGGGCACCAGGTAAGCCAGTTCAGCTTTGGATTTCGCCTGAGTGGCTATCAATATCATATTGAAACCGTCGGTACCCGCTTTACTTCCGCCCTGGATGTGGGCGGTATCGCCAAATTATCTTCCGAACTAACCTTCGGAATGCAGATCACCAACCTTACACAAGCCAAAAAATCGTCCTTCACCGGAGAGAGAATTCCTACCCGACTTCAAACCGGACTGGATTACCGTCCCGCCGAAGCGGTTCAGTTAGTGGCGGAAGTGGAACACGAAGTACAGGAGGAAACAAATGTTAAGCTAGGAGCTGAATATACCATTCGGGAAAAAATTAGCCTACGTAGCGGAGTACAAACGGCTTACTTTCAACAGTTTTTCGGATTAGGCTTGCTGCATCGCCTGTTGCAGATTGACTATGCGCTGCGTAACCACACCGAACTGGGAATGTCGCATCAGCTATCGCTGGCTTACAAACTGGAGCGATGATACGTTTCCTGCTGAGCATATTGATTCTAAGCTGCTTGGCCAGAATAGCTTGTGCCCAGTCTTCTCCTGAGCGGGCGTTCGAGTCGGTGCTGGAAAATCTTTTTACCCAGCAAGATGAGGATGCGCTACGGGAAGAGCAATACGAGATACTCTACCAACTATACACCCAACCGGTGAACCTGAATGTAGCAACTGAGGAAGAGTTACACGACCTATTCTTCTTAAGCGACCGACAGATCAGCAATCTACTTCACTACCGCGTAAACTACGGCAAGCTGTACACCATCTACGAACTGCAATTTATTCCTGCGTTTGATGATGCTACCATTCAGCAAATGTTACCCTTTATCACGGTAGAAACGGTTCCGGCGGATACGTTAACCTGGGCTGCACGCTGGACTCGGGCCGAAAAGCTATTCATTTTTCGGCAGGCCACCACACTGGAAAGAAAGTAAGCGAGGCTTTGTTGCCCAAGATACGATTGATGATCTGACTTCACCCTTCGGTGGTAGTCGGCAGCAGTTGTATAGCCGCCTGCGCATTAGCCGCCGAAATGATTTTAGTATCGGATTAACGTTAGAAAAAGATGCGGGGGAAGCTCTAGGTTGGCAACAGGACCAGTCCCGGTACGGAGCGGATTTTCTTTCCTACCACATTCAGCTTCAAAACCGAGGAAAAGTTAAAAATTTACTCATTGGCGACTACAGCTTGCAGTTCGGTCAGGGGCTATTGCTAGGGCAGGGTTTTAATCTGGGTAAGAGTGCCTTTGCGGTTACTTCGGTGGGGCGCACCCAAACGCAGGTTCGCCCCTACACCTCCAGCACCGAGTTTGGCTTCTTCCGAGGCGGAATAGCCACCATTCAGCAGAAGCTAGGTGATTTGCAGTTAGAATTTACTCCCTTCGTCTCCCACCAAAGGCTGGATGCAAAAATACGCCAAGACGATGATAGCTCAAGCTACTTTCAATCATTTCAGACTACGGGTTGGCACCGTACCGAAAGTGAGCAAAGCAGTCAGAACCAAATAACAGAGCAGGTGGTAGGGGGAAACGTGCTAATCAGAAACCGGAACCGCAACGGGCAGATTGGCCTAAGCTACGTCCGTACTGGATTTAGTCATCGCTGGCAACGCTCCGACGCATTACGTAACCTACACGAGTTTAGCGGGCAGGTAAACGATGCCGGGAGCGTATTCGGAAACTACCGCTACCGTCACTACCACTTCTTTGGGGAAATAGCCCGCTCAGCCAGCGGCGGTTGGGGTGGAGTTGGCGGGGTTTCAGCCTCCTTGGCTTCTACGGTAGATATGACCTGGGTACTACGAAACTTCACTCCAAACTTTCATTCCTTCTACGGCAATACACTGAGCGAGGGCTCCCGACCGATTAATGAGCAGGGCTTCTATTGGGGCCTGCGGATAGAACCCTTTCCCAAAGCTACGCTATCGGCCTACTACGATTACTTTCGCTTTCCCTGGTTACGCTACCGGGTAGATGCTACCTAGAAAGGACAAGAGGTTTTAACGAGACTGACCTACCAACTATCCCGTAGAACGGAGTTGTTCACCCAATTTCGGCAGGAGCAAAAGGCAGTAAACGTCGTGTTGGACAATCTGCCGAGCCGGGTTCCACTGCCGGGTACTAAAAGTCAGATGGCGGTCGGTATTACTCATTTTCCGAGCGCAGCACTACGCCTGAATACCCGCTGGCAGCAAACCACCTATACCTTAAACCACCAGACTGACCGAGGCTGGGTGATTGCGCAGGACGTTACCTACCAACAAGGCCGCTGGAAAACCGATCTGCGCTTCGCACTCTTTGATGCTGAAGATTATGACACCCGACAGTACATCTACGAAAACGACTTGCTATATACTTTCTCAGTTCCTGCTTACTTCGGCCGGGGCTCGCGGACGTACTGGGTACTACGTTACAAGCTAAGCCGCCATCTGAGCTTTTACTCCAAACTCGGCCGAACCGTATACGAAGATCGCGACTCAATTGGCAGCGGCTTGGAAACGATTGAGGGCAATACTCGCACTGATGTACGCGCTCAGATGATTGTAAAGTTTTAGATCTATCTAACGAATCATTCGCTGGCAACACTAAAAATTGAGCGTTACACTACTTCATCAATGGCCTGAAGAATGATAGCGCAGGCTTCTTCCAATTCGCTTTCCTGAATGGTTAGAGGCGGAGCTACCCGCATGGAGTTGTCGCAGTAGAGGAACCAGTCGGTAAGTACGCCTAACTCAATGGCCCGGTCAATGATCGGCTTCAGTACGTCAAAAGAGTCAAACTCTACGGCCATCATCAGCCCCCGGTGCCGGATGCGGCGAATAGCCGGATGCGTCAGTTGCTGCTTAATAAACTCGGCCTTAGCCGGAACCTGCGCCAGTAAGTTCTCTTCCTGAATAACCCGCAGGGTAGCCAGCGAGGCCGCCGCACTCACCGGATGCCCCCCGAAGGTACTGATATGACCCAGGATCGGGTTGTTTTTCAGTACGCTCATAATTTCCGGAGAGGATATAAACGCCCCGATGGGCATACCACCGCCCATGCCTTTGGCGGTTACCAGAATATCCGGTACTATATTGTAAGACTCAAACGCCCAGAAGGTACCCGTTCGGCCAAAGCCTGCCTGAATCTCATCCAGGATGAGCAGCGCCCCTACCTTATCGCAGTGCTGACGCAAGGCCCGGAAGTAATTGTCGTCGGCTACCTGCACCCCAGCTTCGCCCTGCACCGTTTCTACTACCACGGCGGCCGTTCGCTCGTCAATCTGAGAGAAATCTTCGGGGGTATTAAAGCGGATGTGGGACACACCGGGCAATAACGGACGATAGCCCTGCTTAAAATTTTCACTACCGCTCACCGATAATGCACCGTGCGATGAGCCGTGGTACGCCTGATAGCAGGAAACCAGATTGGGCCGTCCCGTATAGCGCTTAGCGAGTTTTAGTGCTCCCTCAATGGCTTCGCTTCCGGAGTTCACCAAAAAAGCTGAGCTTAGCGGATCGGGTAACGTTTGAGACAGTGCTTCGGCCAGGCGAACCTGAGGTGACTGTACTAATTCGCCGTACACCATCAGGTGCATATACCGATCCAGTTGATCCTTCACGGCCTGCACCACTTGCGGATGACGATGGCCCACATTGCGTACTCCAATACCGGATATCAGATCCAGTTAGCGGGTACCGTCGGCACCGTACATATACACCCCTTCGGCCCGCTCAATCTCCAGCATCAGCGGAAAATCCGAGGTTTGCCCTAAATGATTTAAAAATAATTGCCGTTGCGAGAGCATGTACATTTTTTCGGGTGTTATAGTATTAGAGTGTTTTAGTACTAGAGTGTTATGGTGTTATGGCGGCAGCCGCGCGGTGTTATAGTAATTGTGTTCAAGTATTCTAAGTTCAGAGTAATTTAGAACAAACGTAGAACTCTATAACACATTAACACTAAAACACTTTAACACTCTAGTTCTCTAGCACTTTATTGTTATTTTTAAAAATTAAGGCGAAGCTACTAAAATTCGTTCCCTAGCGTTGCTTATCTATGTCAGATCTGTTTACATCTAAGCGGTCGCGTACCGATGACCCTCTGTTCAGGAATGAACCTCTGGGGAGGGTTAAAAAAAATATCTATCAGAAAAAGAAGACTATTCGCATCCTTGTGCTGCTAGCTTCAGCTCTCATTGCGGTACTATCTATTTGGTATACCAACCAGTTGGTAGATGATCTGAAAGACCGGGAGAGAAGCTACATCAACCTGTACGCCACGGCTATCGAAAAAACCGCTAATCAGGAAGATGAAGACGTCACTTTTCTGTTCGAGCAGGTGGTAACTCCCAATAAGTCTATTCCGGTTATTCTGACCGATGCCTACGGCGAGTACCTTTCTTCTCGCAATCTGGGGCTAGAAGAAATTGAGAATGAAGACCGGAGGAAACGCATTATTGCCCGAGAGCTGAAAAAAATGCGGGAAGCTTATCCCCCCATTGAGATCGAGCTGCGCGACCCTACCACGCAGATGATCTACAGCTACCAGTTTGTGTACTACCGCGACTCTTTTCTACTTACTCAACTACAATACTATCCCTACGTGCAGTTAGGTGCTATCTCTATATTTGCCATTATTGCTTATCTGATTTTCAGTTATTCGCGCACGGCCGAACAAAATCGGGTATGGGTGGGGATGGCCAAAGAAACTGCTCATCAGTTGGGCACTCCACTCTCCTCACTCATGGCCTGGGTGGAGTTCTTCCGGGCCGACCCGGAAACCTATGATCCTAGTATTGTACAGGAGCTGGATAAGGACATTAACCGCCTGAACATGGTAACCGCCCGATTTTCCAATATCGGGTCAATGCCTACGCTGAAGGATGAGAACCTGTATAAAATTCTGACTAACTCAGTAGCCTATCTACAAAACCGGATTTCTACCAAGGTGAATCTACAATTGCAGATTGATAATCAGGAAATTCCGGTACGAATAAACGCGCCCCTATTCGAATGGGTAATTGAGAATATCTGTAAGAATGCAGTAGATGCCATGAGCGGGGTGGGCGACCTGACCATCCAGGTGATTCAGCACCACGCTGAGCAGGTAATTATTGATATTACGGATACCGGCAAAGGCATTCCCAAATCCAAACTGAAGCAGGTATTCACTCCCGGCTACACTACCAAGAAGCGCGGCTGGGGATTAGGATTATCATTGGCTCAGCGGATTGTAGAAAACTACCACCGGGGTAAAATCTACGTAAAGCAATCGGAGGTGGATGTCGGCACTACGTTCCGGATTCTACTACCTACTCATATGGCCGAACCTAGCCCTACCAAAAAACAACCGGCCAGTGCTACGGCCTAAAAGGAAGTATAAACAATAAATGAATTGTCGTATTTAGCCAGAAGAGAACCTCAAACAATGAAGAACGCCAAAAGCTGAATTACGAGGCTGATAAACATAGCAATAGCCAGCGAAAGCTGCTGATCCGGTACTTTTACGAAGAATTGGTAGAGTCCCAGTAACAGAAACATGACCGGAATGGTAAGGCCGAAGAACTGATAAATTCCGTAGGCCGGTTCGTAGCGGTTGGTCTGCCCACCTTCGGTTAGAATTGCCGCCAGAGGCTTTTTAAAAATGCAGGTAGCAATTACCTCGGCCCGCTCAAACGATTCTTTCATCACAAACTCCCCTTTGTTAATGCGCAGCGTGAAGTCCTCGAAGTGCAGATCATCGTAACGATAGGTTTCATGATAGCGCGACCCCTCGAATACCTTCTCAATTCGTAGCGAACGTTGCTCGTACCGCTGTTTGGGTAGCAGATAGTCGGTAGCCAGCAGTATATTAAAAATGAAGATTGCTGCCGCCACAAAATTGAAGTAGCCTACCAGCTTACGAATTAATGCTTCCTTAGCAGCAGCTTCTTCCCGCTTTTGTTGGCGGACGCGCTCCCGGGCCTGCTGCCGCCAGCGTTCGTACTCCGAAACCTCAGGCTCCCGATAGGTAGTTGGTTCGGCATAGGTAGGCTGAGGACTGGTAAGGTAATCGTAGGCTTGGGTAATCTCAATAAATTTGTCTTCAGCCTCGGGCTGGGGGTTACGATCGGGATGATACTTTTTGGAGAGGCGGCGATAGGCGGTTTTAATTTCTTTTTCCGTAGCGTTGGGAGGAAGCTCTAAGATTTCCAGGTAGTAGTTGCGCATTCTTCATTTTATCGTGTTACCTCAATCCTGAGGAAGCGATTATTTTTTCCAACGGTCTGGTGTATGAGTATTAGCAAATTTCTTCTTATTCACTTTTCTGTTTCACACTGATCTTTATTTTATGTTTATGCATTCGTTTTTTCCAAGTAAACCACTACTGCTTGGATGCACTCTTGCTGACATTTTCCTCTTATAACATCGTGGGAATTTCAATTTCATTTATATTCGTTCTATTAGATAATTTAAAAATGCTCTCAATGATTGTGAAGATGTCTGATAGTGGAATGGCATGATCTACGGGTGTATTTGTTTCCTCAAAGTCCTGTAAAACTTCGGGTGTAGCAATATAACCTGGTTTTAATAATGTAATACCTATCCTATCTTCTTTCAGGCTTTCTCTTAACGCTAAAACCAAACCTCTTAGTCCTAACATAGAAGATGTATTTGCTACCTCTTTTCCTCCTCCAAGACTAAGACCCGCAATTGCGGCTCCCGTAACTATTATCTTAGGATTTTTGGCAATGCGTAAGTTAGGCAATACTGCTTGTATCAACCTCATGGGTCCAAGAAGGTTAACACTTAAAACATTTCGTAAATCATTATCAGAACATTCTTCAAACGAGTATTGGTCAGTAAAGGCGTTGGTTTCCCAAGTACCACCAAGATATAAAAGCCCATCAATTGGCTTCTGTCCAATTTCTTGGATAAAGTTTTTTATCTCTATCGGATTTGTGATATCTGTTTTAATCCATTTTCCGAAGGGTGAGGGCCTTCGAGAAAGAGTAATCAATTCCTTACATTTATCTTTTAGATATTCAGATGCAGCGAGTCCAATACCACTACTACCTCCTATAATTATTATTCTTCCGTAATTCATTTTTTATTAGTTCTAGATTTTTTAAAACAATTGCATAACGGAAACTAATCTCCGTTGTTTCTCTTATACCTACGGCGTTTCTGAGGCATCATCCAGCAGAAATTCAATGATAATCATCCTATCCGGTACTTTGTCAAAAGCTATAGCCTTGACCATTTTCGCCTTTTCACTATTGGTAAATGGCATATTCGTATACCAACCAATAATACTTGGTTAGGTCGTTTGTGTCTGATGCCTTGTAAGTAATATCATAAAAATCTCAGTCAATGGTAAATCTGTGACTAGATGACGCTAGCCAACCATAGTTTGATTACTTACGTGTCTACAACGCTAGTGATGACTATCAACTTATTGCTTGATAAACATACTCCAAAGCAAAGTAGCGTCACGCAAGCCATCAATACTATTTTTTAGGCTCGTTTACTGCTCCACTACGTGCACTATGTGGTTGGTTTGGTTTACTACTCCAGGGCGAATGTGGCCTTTGAGCGGGCTACAGTCGCGGTAGTCCAGGCCATCGGCTATTTTGAGGTGGTGCTCATCGGCCACGCGATTGTTGGTAGGGTCAAAGCCCACCCAACCCATGTTGGGAACGAATACCTCCAGCCAGGCGTGGGTCTGGGCCGAGCCCATCATCGCCTGCCCCTGGTTGAGGTAGCCCGAAACGTAGCGGCAGGGTATCTGCTGCTGCCGCAGTATACCCAGCATCAGGTGAGCGTAGTCCTGACAAACCCCTCGCGGGTGCGCCAGTATCTGTTCCGCTGGGGTGGTAAAGGTAGTTACACCGGGTTGGTACTCCATCATTCCGTAGATGGCCTGGTTCAGGAAGTTGAGGTAATTGAATAGGGGCTGGTCGTGCCGGTAAATCAAGGGTTCGGGAATATGCTCCCGCACCATCTCCGTAAGTGAGGTAGGCATAATGTGGAGGTAGTGGTCTACCAAAAAGGCTTCCGAACCCAACACCCGCTGCTCTTCTTCTACTCCCAGGCTTTCCTGTACCGAATGAAGAACATTTTCCTGCTTTTCCACGGTGCAGGCAGCGGTAAAACCCAGGTGCATAAAAGGTTCGCTCACCCGAAAGCAGAGTGCTTCGTAGCCAAAGGGGTTACGAGCCCGAAACACCGGACGGTGCAAGGAGTTCAGTACCACTACATCCTCCACAATCTGGGTGGTATCTTGGCAGGGTAGCACTAAAAATTCAAACAAAGCCTCCTGCACCACGTGCTGGTAGTGGTTCTCGGCCTCGTAACGAATATGATATGTTATCATGTAGTTTAAAAAATAAAATATTGCCGTTCTAGCGCGTTTCCGATTTCATAAAGTTCCCGCTTTAATGTCATTATAAAATCTTCTTCTTCCTCCATAATCTCCTCAATGGTGAGGTACTGAATATGGCTGGAGAGCTTTCCGGCCTTAAACTCTACGGAATCGGAGGTAATTGGTTGACCGTTACTGATGATTCTGAGATGACTCCTTAGTTTTTCCAGATTATATAGTATGGACTTAGGAAATTTACGATTGAGGATAAAAAAGTCGGTCACCAGTTCGCGGGTAGGGTGGGTACCGTAGTAGTTACGGCTCATATCTAGCCCCCCGGCGCTGCGGAGTAGCGAGGCCCAGTGGTAGTTATTGACTGCCGCATTCCTTTGCGAACCGGGTGTACTGCGTATATCTTCCAATTTCGCCAATAGTATCTGCGCGATCTGCATCACTCGCTCCAGATGAGTACCAGTGTAGATGAGCGACCAGGCGTAGTTTCGCAGCAGGGTATTATCAATCACCCCTTTGATAATACTGGCATTATCAATACAGTGTTTACAGAAGTCGTAGGGTCCTTTCTTGGCCATCTCTTGCGGAGAGAACGACTGGGTAGCATGGTAGAATCGGTTAGTGGCCTCCCAAACGTCGGTAGAAATGCTGCTACGCACTCCGCGCGCATTCTCCCGCAGCATACCAATATAGTTTTTGATAGAGTAAGCATACTGCTCATCGATGGTCAGGAAACTAATGACTTCCTGGTCGGTAAGCTTCCCCCCCCGATCCTGGAACGACTCAGTAGCCTGAGCCATAAACAATAGCGACTGATGTACTACTTTTTTATCCAGGGAAGGCGGCAGGTCAGAAGAAGAAAGGTACTGGGCAGACACATAGCGAGCGATATGTCCGATCCGCTCGGTGTAGCGTCCCATCCAGTAAAGGCTATTAGCCGTTCGGGAAAGCATCATAAAAGTTTGGTGTTATAGTGTTTTGGTGCTAGAGTGTTAATGTGTTAGAATGTTATCGTTATGATCCTTAGACTGAAACTATAACACTTAAACACTGTAATACCCTAACACTAATATCATTTCTGGCTTTGAGTTTGAGAAGATTCTTCAGATACAGCACTCTCACTTTCAATCCCTTCGCCGCTCACTGAAGCATTCTGCGGAGCATCTTGTAGTACCCAGGTATCTTTTGAGCCTCCTCCTTGTGAGGAGTTTACCACTAAATTACCTCGGCGCAACGCTACCCGGGTTAATCCGCCCTGGCAAACGTATTCCATCTCGTGGCCGGTGAGCGCAAAGGTGCGTAAATCAATATGGCGAGGCTCAAACTGCCTGTCTTCTTCAATATAGGTAGTGTGCACCGACAGTGCCATAGTAGGTTGCCCGATGTACTTCCGCCGGTTACTCTTCAGTACTTCTTTAAAATCGGCTAGCTCCTGCTGGCTAGCTTTGTTCCCGATAAATATTCCGTAACCTCCCGACTCATCTACCGGCTTCACCACCAACTCATCTAGATGCTCCAGCACATACTGGAAGTCATCATCTTTCTCACAGCGGTAGGTATGTACGTTCTTTAGCAGCGGTTCCTCGCTGAGGTAGTAACGGATAATGTCGGGCACATAGGTATATACTGCCTTGTCGTCGGCTACGCCGGTACCTGGAGCATTCGCTAGGCTTACATTCCCCTCCCGGAAAGCATGAATAATACCCGGTACGCCCAGCACCGAATCGGAACGGAAGACCAGTGGATCCAGAAAATCATCGTCGATACGGCGGTACACCACGTCTACCTTTTTGGGACCGTGCATGGTTTTCATGTAGAGGAAGTTATTATCCACGTACAGATCGCGTGGTTCTACCAACTGCACGCCCATCTGTAGTGCTAGAAACGAATGTTCGTAGTAGGCCGAATTGTATACTCCGGGGGTAAGCAGTACGCACAGCGGCTTATCCGCTCCCGGTGGGGCCACACTTTTGATCACATCCAGTAGGGCTTCGGGATAATTCACCACCGGCTGCACCTGACTGTTGAAGAATAGCTTGGGCAGAATCCGCTTGGTGGCCATGCGGTTAGAGAGTACGTAGCTCACACCAGAGGGACAACGTAGGTTATCTTCCAAAATGTAGAACTCACCGTCTTTATGGCGGATCACGTCGGTACCAGAAATATGTACGTAGACTTCGCCGTAGGGCACGAAGTCCATCATGGCCTTGCAGTAATTCTTAGAGGAGAAGATCAGTTCTTTCGGCACTACCTGATCCTTGAGAATCTTTTTTTCGTTGTAAATATCCTTCAGAAATAAGTTGATTGCCCGGTTACGCTGTACCAACCCTCTCTCTAGTGTATGCCATTCCTTAGCGGAGATCACTCGGGGGAACAGATCAAAGGGAAATATACGCTCTACGCCCTGAGAGGAGTCGGAGTAGACATTGAAGGTGATGCCCTGATCAAAGGAAGATTTCTTGGCGTAATCGAAAAGATCACGAAAATCAGATAGCGGTAGCTGAGAGAAATGGTCGTAGATGCCGTGGTACTGGCTTCGGATGCTACCGGCATCGTCAAAGACTTCATCTAAGAAATCCTTGTCGCGGGGGTAGCTTGCAAATAAAGCGGCCAGGTTAGATTTATCCATGTAGGTAGAGTTTAGCAGCCAGCAAATTAAGAAGAAACCCGTTATTCCCGAATATTATCGGGCATTTTTGCTGGTATCCAGAATTTAGGAATAAATCTGATATTTTGAAAACAGCATGCTCAACTAAAACCGGTGGCCGATCGTAGAAAATGCTGGCTTATTCACTGCGTAAGCTTTTAATGGGGTTATCGGAAGCCGTCTGAAGCGTTTGAATGATTACCGTAGCTCCGGCCAACAGCAGCACAATACCCGCGGCCAGCGCAAAAATCCAGCCCTTAAGCTCAATTTGGTAGGCGAAATTTTGTAGCCACTGCCGCATTACCCACCCCGCTACGGGAATAGCTATTACTAATGCCAGAAGCAGCAGCCGGGTAAAATCTCGGGATAGCAGGGTGACTACCTGAGAAGTTGAGGCACCTAACACTTTACGGATTCCCACCTCTTTGGTACGTTGAGCGATGGCGTACCTAACCAACCCAAACAACCCGAAACAAGCAATAAGAATGGTAATTAAGGAGAATAGCCCGAATATTTGGCTCATCCGCTGTTCAGCCTGATACTGCGCCTGTAAGGAGTCATCCAGAAAGTAAAACTCAAATCCGAATTGCTGGTCGAATTGCTCCCAAACCTGTTGGATACTGGCTACTGCCCCCAACATATCAGAGGCGGGTTTTACCCTGATCAAGATATGGTTAGCCCCGCGGGGAGCCCACTGAAAGACCAGCGGGCGCATCGGCTCGTGCAGGGTGCGATAATGGAAATCTTCTACTACCCCGATAATCGTACCGCGCAGCGGATTGTCTTCCTGGTTCCACACTAGTTCTTGGCCAATAGGGTTAGTGAGATTTAATGCCTGCACGGCCGACTGGTTAAGTACAAAGCTCTCTGTTGAGTCGGTAGCGTACTGCCGGGAGAAGCCTCGCCCCTGACGGAAGGGAATGTCCAGTGCCGCAAAGAAACCCTCGTCTACGTAACACTCCGAGGCGTCTACCTGCTGCTGTTCGTCGGCGGGGCTCCATACCGAGTTCTGATTAAAATTTTGCCCCGGCAAATTGGAGGTGGCCCCCACGGATACTACATCTTCTAAGCTGGCTAGTGCAGCAGTAAGGGTCTCTACTTTTTCCGGTAATGATTCGTTGTTGATAGGCACTACTAGCACCTGATCCTGATTAAAGCCTAGATGCTTATTACTCAGGAAATTGAGTTGATAAAATATCACAAGGCTACCCACAATCAGGGCCATAGCCATACCAAACTGAAAGACGATCAGCCCCCGGCGTAGCCAGCCACTTCCCGCACTGGCTTTGAAACGGCCCCGGAGGATGGTGGCAGGTTTAAAAGTAGAAAAGTAAGACGCCGGATATAGTCCCAGAATGATACCTACTATGGTTCCGGTTAGCAGCAGAACCGCCATCGATTTGGCCGAGAGCAGATCGTCGAGCGTAAACGGATAATCTGCTACCTGGTTGAGGTAGGGGAGTATCCAATGCAAAACAAAGAAGGCCAGCAGCAGGCTAACAAAACTTACCAGTAGCGCCTCACACACAAACTGAAGCGAGAGATGATACTTCAAAGCACCCAGAGCTTTGCGTACGCCAATCTCCTTGGCTCGTTCCAACGAACGGGCGGTGGTAAGATTGATAAAATTAACGTAGGCGATGATCAGAATAAACAGTGCAGCGGTGCCTAACAAATAGATATAAGATTCGCGGCTATTTGCTTCCAGTTCCCAACGCAGGTGCGAGCGGAGGTGAATATCGGTGACAGGTTGCAAGTTGAAGGCTAGTTGTCCGGTGCGTAATAGCTCAATCTGCTCTTCGGTAGCGTCAATAAACTGGTTGCGGATAATCCAGTCAGGCAGCTTAGCTTCCAGGGTTTTAGCGTCAACCTCCTTGGTAAGCTTCAGGTAATTATAATGACCAAAATCACTCCAGTGGAAAAAGGTGTCATCGGGATCGTTTGCTTTGAGGGTAACGTAAGACACCAGAAAATCAAAGTGGAAGTGGGCGTTAGCGGGTACGTCCTCTACCACTCCTACCACTTCCAATAACGACTCTTCCTCATCTACCTGCAAGAAGCGGCCCATCGGGTCTTCCTCACCAAAGTAACGCCGGGCACTTGATTCGGTCAAAATAACCCCCCGAGGGTTGGTAAGAGCGGTGCGGGGATTTCCGTTTAGCAACCGGAAACCGAATACATCGAAGAAAGTGCTGTCTACGGCCAATACATTCTTTTCGTTATAGCGAATATCCTTCTCAGGGTTACGAAACGCCAGTGTCCGCCGAGTCAATCCGGCTTTCCAGAGTGGGGTGAGACTTACCGCGCTTTCTACTTCGGGAAAGTTATCTACCATATCCTGAGCCATAGGGTGGGGAGTGCGGGTTTGGGGGTTATCCGAAAGCCATACAATCCGGTACAGTTGGTCAGCGTCAGCGTGAAAGCGGTCGTAGCTAAGCTCAAAGTAGATGTAATGACTTATGAGTAGGCAGGCGCCAATACCGATAGACAACCCCAACACATTGATCAGCGAAACCAGGCGGTTGTTCCGAAAGTTGCGGAAGGCGACCAAAAAGTAGTTGCGTAACATAAGCAGTTGGGACTAAGAGATTACTCTATTTAGGTCAATTTATGTGCCACTCCGCAGATTAGCCCCCATACCCCGATTTAGGCCATTCAGCTAATTATGGCTTGTTCGGATCCGCGCAAAAGTGTTCAAATACGTACGCTTGGGCCAGTAATAGCAAACAAAAACTGAACTGAGCCGCTTGTTGAAGTATGAAGAAAAAGCTAATGCAACTCACTGACGAAGAGCTCCGTCTGTACTTCCAAAGGCATTCTATCCGAGGAATGATTATCTCACTATTGCTGCTGGCGGGTTTTTTACTGCTGTATTTTTTTGCCGACAGTAGCAACACCATTGTCTTAGGGGCTACTCTGGTTATTGCCGGAGCTTCGGTACTGCTAGCTATTTGGTACCACACTCGTAAACGGCAGATCTTTAATGAGTTCAAACGACGGAATACCTCCTTACAAGAATAAAAAAGATTGAAAATGAAAAACAGACAGCTTCCTCCACTCGAAACGGTGTCCACTGCCTGTTGGTCCCCACTGGGGCTTAGCTCCGGCTATAGGCCAGAAACCCTAGCTTACTTCACCACTACATTATCCTCGCTTGGTATTAATTACGATGGCTCCGTTTCCTCCCCTACCCCCGTACATCACCGGAGCCAGTCCTTTGTGCACCTCAATAGTTGCCACATCGTTGGGGTTCATCATATTCACAGCGGTTATGTCTACCGGCATTCCATCAATCACGTAGAGCGGACTACGGAGGCCACCGAGGATGGAGACGTAGGTGTTCCAGCCGTAACGGGTTACCCACACGCCCGGCACCCGTCCCTGCAGAGCATCCAGCACATTGAAATTAGTGGCTGCCGCCGGTAGCTCATTCATCACCAAAATATGATCAGCGAAGGGGGCCAACTGGGAAATATCCTTTAAATCTATTTGATAGGTATTCTCTAATTGGTTAGGGTTATACACTCCCATGCCTGCGGTAGGGCCAGCTAAAGCCATAGTGACTATCATCAACAATAAACCGGCTATATATATTTTGACTGTTTTCATAACGATTCAGTTGTTAGTGATTCAACATCTTTTCATCCTTTCTCTTCATTCATTTACTTAACAAGATGGTATATTTCAAGATTCCGGGATTTTGTTAAAGATTGTTAAGAAAGCTTAACAATTAGTAGTTAACAAAGAACAATGAATTGTAAGTAGTGAACTATAGGTCTGAGCAACACCTAATCCAGTAAGTAAAAGCGGATATTTTGAGCCATTTACGTACAATTAATAGTCCTAAAATAGTTTTCTCTCAATACTTGCGAGGGTCCGTTTTGGCTTGTATTTTATCCATTATTTAGCCACCATTTTTACAAATAGAATTTATGAAGAAGTTATTTTTCACCTCCGTCGCATTCACTATTTTCTCGTTGTCGTCACTTGCTCAAGAAAATCCTTATCTAGTAACAGGTCGGTCGTTTGTAGGCGGCGGCCTGTCCCTGGTTATTTCTGAAAATGAAGAGCCAGGAACTGATTTCATCACCGGACGAAGTACGAAAGATAACCTGTTCGGTATTTCGCCCACCTACGGTAAGCTCTTCAACGAACGTTGGGCTGCCGGCGTAAGAGTTAGCTTGCGGTTTGGCAACAATAGTAATACAATTATAGGAAATGGTTTCACCAATGAATCGGTACGAGCATCTACGAATATCAGCATAACTCCCTTCTTGCGTCGTTTCTTTCCTATCTCCGACCGGTTTGGTGGGTATCTACAACCTGAACTATCTTATGCTTACGAGAGAGCCAACTCAGAAGAAACATTTCAGGATACAAATAGCCCAATCAATGATCGTATGCAAACTTTCGAGAGCAATGGTCATACTGGACGCGTGGGAGCTCAAGGCGGACTTTACTACTTTGTTACGCCCCACTTTTTAGTAGAAACTAGCCTGTTAAGATTAGATATATCGTACGGAACTACGGACCGCAGACGTACCGATTCTAATGCCAGACCGGAAGACAATACTCAGTTAACGAGAACCGACATCCGGTTGAACTTAGTCAACCAGCTTTCGTTTGATCAGATACTGACGCTGTACTATTATTTTTGAATCTTTGCTAAAACTAGGAAGGGCTGAAATCCGAGTAGTGTATAATGAACTACCCCCGAGGCAGAGCCATTGGGGAATTCTATTGATTAAACAATCAACCACTTTTTAATAGCCGATGAAAGGGTTTCCACTTACATTTTTAGCTTTTATACTCGTATTACTCTTTTACCCTCAGCTCAGCAAAACCAACGTATGGCTGAACTGCTTGAGCTAAATGAATCTCTATACCTTGCCATACGACAGAACTTACTAGAGCAGATTGACTTACTGAGAAGACTGGAGACAGTACTAAGCCGTCGTTTTAATGAGGGCAAACTACTAATTATCAAGGTAATATTTGGTGTGAGCAGCGGTGAGGTAGAATTTATTGAATAAACCGTAGTAAGTTTACCCAAATTTACTCAAAACCAAGAGTTTGCTGTGACTGAAGATAATCAAAACTAGACATCCAGTTTGCAGTAGTAGTTTCTAGTTGATATTACATTATGCAAAAAATACTGTTAATAGGAGTAACCTTGTTACTAGCATTACCGGGCTACGCCCAGAATGGACCCGATGAAGATCAGCTGGGAGCTTGGTACATGTACTTCTTCCAAAAGCGATTCGGCGATAGCCAGTTCGGCTTACAGGGCGATTACCAGTTTCGCTACTGGAACATAGGAAATGATCTGGAACAGATATTACTAAGAACGGGAGCCACCTATCGCCCCCGTAATGCAGATATCCTGTTTACCTTGGGGTACGCCAACATCACCACTGGAACACCGGGGGAAAGCACCGAACGTACTACCGAGAACCGGATTTATCAAGCAGCACTTTTCCCGCAGA
Organism: uncultured Flammeovirgaceae bacterium; assembly: GCA_937884755.1. Classification (GTDB taxonomy): domain Bacteria; phylum Bacteroidota; class Bacteroidia; order Cytophagales; family Cyclobacteriaceae; genus Tunicatimonas. The sequence continues at coordinate 2,013 of CAKZYJ010000366.1, read as the reverse complement.
AGAATGGTGACCGGTTTTTGTTAACCCACCGCATTCGCTACGAACAGCGATGGGTAGAAGAGCAGGATTTTCGGACCCGCTACCGCTATAATTTGTTTGTGAACGTACCGTTTAACGATACTAAACTCGCCCAACGAGTAGTGTATTTAGCGCTCTACAATGAGTTGTTTATTAACGGACAAACCGACATTGGCGATGGGCGGACAGTACAATTCTTTGACCGTAACCGTACCTATCTGGGAATGGGCTATGGGTTACTAGATAACCTGAGAGTACAAGCTGGATGGATGAAGCAGACAACTGCCAATTGGAGCAAAGGACAAGCTCAACTGAGTTTGCATCATAACTTCTAAATTGTTGCTTGCCTGTTGTTTCAGCATGCTCTACAGAATCTTAATAATGTTTTGGGCCACAATAACCGAGATGTCTCCTGACGATTCTAGCACGACTGCTTCAATTTGTCAGTAGTTACAAATATCCTTCTGATGTAGCTCCACCACAGTTGAACCCGGCCAGTTCACAAAGTAGAATGGGCATGTCATGCAACGGCAGTATGTACTTAAGTGCTTTTAATGAGTCCTTCAATAACTGCATGTGGTGCTATAAAACGCTCTTCTACTCATACCGCAGTGCTTTAGTAGGATTAATCATAGAGGCCTTCATACTTTCGTACGCTACGGTAATGATGGTAATTCCTACAATGATAGCCACCGATAGGGCAAAAATAATCCAATTAATATCTACCCGATACGTAAAGTTCTGGAGCCAATCCTGCATCAGCCAGTACCCTAACGGTAGGGCGAGTAGGCAGGCGATGAAAATCATTTTCAGAAAACTAAAAACCAGCATCATCAGAATTTGTGATACCGTACCTCCTAGCACTTTCCGAATACCAATCTCTTTGGTTTTTTGCTCAGCGGTATACGAGGCTAAACCATACAAACCTAAGCAGGCAATGAATACGGCCAAAATAGAGAAGAACTGTACAAGATTAGCCATCTTAATCTCAGTGTAATACATCCGCCCAAACTCTTCGCTCAAAAACCAATAGTCAAATCCTACCCCAGGAAGTACTTCCTTCCACTTAGCTTCTAGCGTAGCTAGTTTCTCCGATAACCGCTCAACCGGAAGTTTCACGTACAAAATCTGATTGGTAGGGTGCGGTTGCCCTTGAATAGCCAGAGGCTTAATACTGCTATGAATAGACTCGTACGGAAAATCTTGGACTACTCCAATCACTCGTCCACTTTGATTCGTGGCAGTATCCAGCAAGGTGAAGCCGATAATTTCATCGGGGGCTTTATTTAGGTTACGCACAGCAGCTTCGTTAAGCAAGTAGTTATTAGAATCAGCCGGATTTTGCGGGTCAAAGCTCCGCCCTGCTACAAATTCCAGATCGAACACTTCCGGAAAATCATAGTCGCCGTGTAACTGTTTCCAATCATATACCTGATCCCCACTAATTTCGGGAAACATGAAGGAGGCATCCAACCGAGCGAAGCTTTCTCTCCGGGGTAGGTGAGCGGCTAGGGTTACTTCCCTCATTTTAGGGTCTTCTTGAACTTCATTCTTCAGTGTCTGATAACGTTCTATCGGAGCAATACCTCCTCCAAAACGTACCGATACAATCTGTTCTGCTTGCTCATACAACTTACTGCTACGCAGCATATTCATTTGCTGAAGTATGACTCCCGTGCTGATAATCAATAGTACCGACACTACGAACTGTACTACTACCAGCGTTTTACGGAAGTAAGCCGGGCCTTTGCCAATAATCAGCTTACCCTTAAGCACCTCTACTGGTTTGAAGCCCGAAAGGAAAACAGCAGGATAACTACCAGCTACTAAAGCTACCCCTAGCCATATAATTAACAGTCCAACCAATATATTGGCTTGCCACAATGATGCGAAGGCAAACTGTTTATCGGTCAGTTCATTAAACATAGGCAATACCAATATGGTAAGTACCAGAGCAACCATCAGAGCCAAGAGGGCAGTCACCAATGACTCCTG
>CAKZYJ010000365.1 GCA_937884755.1 uncultured Flammeovirgaceae bacterium | reverse complement strand
CATAGCGGAGTAGGTATTAACCCCGGTGATGAGATTCAGGGGCTTACGCTGGGAGGAGTAGGTAGTGGAACTACCATTAGCTTTGTTGAGATTTACGTGAGTGGTGATGATGGAATTGAATTCTTTGGTGGAACAGTAAATGTAAAGTATGCGGCAATAGCTTTTGCTAAGGATGATGCCTTCGATTATGATATTGGATACCGAGGTCTTGGTCAATTCTGGTTCACTGTCCAGCTAGGTGCAGTAGCTGATAATGCTGGTGATCATGGTGGCGAATGGGATGGTGCTAAGCCTGATGGAGCGTCTTTATACTCAGATCCAACTATTTATAACGCAACATTTGTAGGTAGAGGCCGTACCGATGGTGGAAGAGGTGCTGAAGCCCCGGCTATCTTAATGCGCGATAATACGGCTGGTGTACTAGCTAACTCTATTATTACTGATTTTGACGGAAAAGGTATAGAAGTAGAAGACTTGGATGGTCAAGGTGATAGCTACAACCGTTTCCTTGGAGGTGAAATTGAAATACTTAATAACATTTGGTACGTTGGGCCTAATTATACTACTATCTCAGTAGGCGACGACGGTATCATTACTAAATAGCTGTAAAAATCTAGTCGATAAAAAGCGGGCATAGAAATATGTCCGCTTTTCTTGTATTTTTGGGCAACAAATTCATGACTATGAAAAAATACAAATACCTAATTTTCAATGTGTCGCTTACTTTTCTTTTGTGCTTCTGTTTTCTTATATCTTATTCCCAAGGCACTATTTCAGGGAATATGGTTGATGCAGAAACAGGGGAGGAGCTGATTGGGGCTACTGTACAGGTAGAAGGAACTGGAATTGGTACAGTTACTGATATTTCAGGAAATTACCAACTAAAACTAGATCCGGGTACTTATTCTATCGTTTATAGCTATGTATCATATGCCTCTCAAACTGTCCAGGGGGTAGAGGTTATAGATAGCGAAGTAAATCGGATAGATATAGCACTTCAGACTGATGATGTACAATTAGAAGAAATTGTAATTCAAGCAGAACAAATTAATAACAACGAAGTATCGTTACTAAAACTTCAGCAGAAATCATTGGCTGTACAAGACGGTATTTCAATGGGGGAAATTCGGCGTATTGGAGCTTCTAATTCGGCTGAGTCAATGAAGAATGTAACTGGAGCATCCGTAGAAGGAGGGAAATATATCGTAATGCGAGGGCTTGGTGACCGCTACTCACTTACCCAGATGAACGGAATTGTTTTGCCAAGTACTGACCCCTATCGTAATAGTGCAAGTTTAGATATCATTCCAGCATCAATGGTAGAGAATATTGTAACTACTAAAACATTCACCCCTGATCAACCTGGAAACTTTACTGGAGGTAATGTTAATGTTTCTACACGCTCTATACCTGATCAATTTTACGTATCAGCTAAAGTTTCCCTAGGATATAACACACAAGCATCACTAATTGATAATTTGCTTACTGATCCAATATCTGGCCAGTACGACTGGTTAGGTTATGACGATGGTTCCCGAGAACTACCTGGCTTTGTACAGAATGCTGCCGATTTAGAGGGATTACGAGATAATTCACTGTATATTGATGCTCGTAGCAACCGGGAGAACCCAGAGAATGTGGAGGCTCGACGTTTGTATGATGGAAGTGCTCAAGCTTTTGCTGACCGTCCGTTTGCCCCAGCTTTAGACCAATCATTTATGAATTACCGGATGCAGTTTGCTATGGGCAACTATAGCACACTGTTTGGAAAAAACTTCGGTTATAACATTGGCTTGAACTACAGCCGGAGCTACCGTCACTATTCTGACCGAGTACTAAATATCTGGGAACTTCCTGGAAGTTTAGAAGACGATTCACTCAATACCTTCTTAAATACTGGTGGGGTGCAAAGTGTAGAGAATCCCTCATTGGGAGGCTTAGTTGGGTTAGCTTTACAATTAAATAACCGTAATGAATTATCACTTACCTACACGTATAACAATGATGTTGAAATAGCTGGAGGAGCAGTTGCTGGTGTTTGGCCTGGGGCAATTGCAGGTACTCATACTTTTGAAACCCGGAACGTGAGTTTTCTTCAACGGACACTGAATAACGTTCAGTTAAGGGGTAAACATTCTTATGGGGCGAAAAATAGTCAGTTGGATTGGGTAATTGGTTATACGGCTTCTGAGCAAGATGAACCGGATACTCGAGTATTTGCTAATGATATATCTGGTGAGGTTTACGATATTGATCGGGCTGAGTACGACCGTCCGTTCCATTTTTTCCGAAACCTACAAGATGTACAGTTCAGTGGAAAGGTAGATTGGGAAGTACCTCTGGGCGAAAATAGCGAACATAAGTTTAAGGCTGGACTGTTTGCCAATCGTAAAGAGCGCGACTTTGAAGAGATTCGCTTCCAGCATGAGAACAATGGGTTACGATTTACAGATTTTCTGTCGTTTCGGGAGGCCGATGGTGATTTTGGTGCCTATTTCGCACCCAATAACTTAGGGATAATGGGGCAGAATACCAATGGGACCTTTCAATTAGCCCCCACCTTTTTAAATCAAACATTGCCCTCTAACCGTTATACGGGCACTGAACAGGTGGTAGCTGCTTACGCTATGGGAGTGGTGCAGGCAAGCGAAAAACTAAAACTCATTGGTGGATTAAGGGTAGAAAAAACTGACTTTGAGGTACAAAGTGGCAGTGAAAATGACAGTACAGGAGTGATTGATGAGTTAGACTTGCTACCTTCTTTAAATGCAGTATATGCTTTAACCGATCAGTCTAACTTACGTATCGCTGGTAGCCGTACCCTAGCCCGCCCGAATATGCGAGAACTGGCACCGTTTGTATCATTTGATTTTATTGGAGGGTTTCTATATCGAGGAAATCCAAATATCAACCGTGGAACTATTTGGAATGCTGATATTCGTTACGAGATATTTCCAAGAGCAGGTGAACTTTTTGCCATTAGCGGATTTTACAAACAATTTAATGACCCCATCCAGCAACGCTTATCCCCAGTAGCTTCTGGTGGGCAGATTAGTTATGTAAATGTGGATCAAGGGGTTTTATACGGAGTAGAGTTAGAGCTTCGTAAAAGCTTAGATTTTATCTCACCAGCCTTAGAGAACTTCAAATTTGGGACGAACTTCACTTACACTCGCTCAAGAGTAGATCTTACTCCTGAAGAGTTCGAGGCTTTCAGCCGAGTGAATCCTGAAATAGAAGATTTTCGACCTTTCCAAGCACAATCTCCTTACATAGTCAACGCTAATTTGACCTACTACAATCCTGAGAATGAGTTAGAAGCCACTATTTATATGAATATGTTCGGTAGAAGATTAGTAGCTAACGGATTCAGTGGTTCACCTGATGTTTATGAAATCTATGGATCAGGTAATACGCCTACCCCAGATTTGCGGTTTACAGTTAGTAAGCGAGTGTTCGAGAGTTTTAGTGTAGGATTACGGGTAGAAAATATTTTGGACTATCAAGTAGAAAGAAACGTAGAGTTCAAAGATACTTTCTTTGTGCAAGAAAGATTTAGTCCCGGTAGAACCTTCACTGTTTCTTTGGGATATGGTATCGGGAACTAGCATTATTCTTAAATAAAAAAGCGACTCAACGAGTCGCTTTTTTATTTACATTGAGTTGTAAGTTATCTCTACTCTGTCGCAGTCATCTATCTAGTTCCTACCTCTCTTCTGATATGTATAAGCATACATCTGCTTTTAGCTAAGGCTGGAAAAGACTAGAAGGGAATATATCATGCTATCAAAATGAAGCAAGTAAGAACTAGAGAATTACTCTTTAATTATTTTTCTAACTAATGTTCCTGATTGGTTCGTAAGTTTCAACATATAAATACCTGAAGGCTGGCCATTCATATCTATTGACTCACTAATAAAGCCTTCGTATTCTTTACGCCAAATTAGTCTTCCCGATATATTATGTACAGAGATATGAGATTTCCCTTCAGTACTCATAGTAAGATTTAATTGGTCAGTGAATGGGTTAGGATAGGTTAGCATTTCATGACTAAAGGGTACAAGATTGCTTCCCAATTTATCTGTGTCTGATTTAAAGCCTGCGTCTTTATTCTTAGCTATCGTGTTTTCCATTCTGCCGCTAGGAACGAAGATAGCAAAGCTCCTAGATACAATATTATTGTTTTCATTAGTCTCTTCTATTCTGTCGAAAAGGTCAGCGATAAGAAGAATATGTCCGGAGCCAAAACCGACGTTACCCACATTGGGAACAAAAATATTCGAGATAATATCGTTTAAGGATGCATTTCCACCAAGCGTTGAAATCCTTTTTTCACCTAAAAGAACATTATCTTGGACTGTCTGAAGGCTCGCATCTCTCGACCAGATAACTGATACAAAGAGTCTTTCATTTGAAGTACCAGCCGTTAAATTGCGGATAGTGTAGGCAATCCTTATATAATCCCCGAATTCTGCACGGTCAACATCATTCACCCAAGAGTTTCCTCGCTCAACGTCTACCCGGAAATTCGATACAATAGTAAAGTCAGGATCAACCGTAGGTGTTGTACTACGGATGATAATTGTCACTGTTGCTATATTATTACTCTCATTAGATTCTGTAATGTTATTGTTCTTATCTATCACGTAATGTGCATAATAAGTTCCAGGTGTGTAATTTGCCACTTGGAGCCTAGAAGTACTCACATCGCCATCGTTTCCAGAGCATAGGCGAAGATTTTTATAAGCAGATCCCATTAGTGTGGCATTACTTGGATTAAAAGTAGAGCTTGAAGAAATGTAAGTGTGTAGGAAGAATCCATTGACACAAGTCGTACCTCTGTTTCCAATATCCATGGACAAACGGGTAGTGGTACCTTCATTAATGGTCACAGTGCCAGTCCCATTGCTTACTCTATAAAAGTATAAATCTGGAAGAGCGTAAGCGTTATTTGAAAATGCTGAGAGTACTAGTATGGCTATTATTGCATAAAATATTTTGAAGCTGTTGCTAATTACTTTGCGAGGTATAGTTAAGTATGATTTTAGAAAAGACAGAAAAAATCGTTTCATAACTGAAAATATTTAAACCAAATATGCCTACTCTATTAAATGGTTTTCGGCATTCCCATTACTTTTAAATCGCGATAAAAAGTGATAGTAATTTCTGATATTTTTAGTATATTTAATATACCAAAACGTCCATATCATTGTACCTAAGTAACCTGTTTTTGAACCATAAACCTATCACTTTTTATTCTTATGGACGAAGGCGAGAAAATCCGGAAAATCCGCGAGATACGAGACTATAAGCAAGAATATATAGCCAGTCAGCTTGATATATCTATTAAAGCTTATAGTAAGCTGGAGCGAGGCGAAACCAAGCTTACCGTAGATCGCTTGTACGAAATTGCCCAAATTCTTAAAGTAAAACCGGAAGAAATTATCCGCTTTTCTGAAGAGCAAGTTTTTTCAAATTCAGGATCATCAAGAGGAGAAAAATCTACAGATCGTTTTTTGTCAGAAAGGGGAATGTATAAGCAGCAAATCAGGCATCTAGAAGGCGAAATCAGCTTTCTTCGTAAACTACTAAATAGGGTAAGTGAGGCATTAAAATAAGATCAATGGTTTTTAGAGTCGCAAAAGAAGTTATTTTAGAATAGGTAAAGTAGTCCGTATCCTAAAACTTACTATCATTTACCTCAACACCACTTTATCTAGCATCACACTGGGCTTCTTGTCCTCCAATGTTGATGTTTAGCCTAAAGCTTTGGATTACTAGATACGTCTCGATGTTTTAATGTTAACATTAGACGGACGACTTGAAGCTCAATTCTTTTTGTTTGAAATGTCTCAGTATTGACGAATAAAATTTAGCCTGAGACTC
>CAKZYJ010000364.1 GCA_937884755.1 uncultured Flammeovirgaceae bacterium | reverse complement strand
CAAGTTGAAATAATAGTATAACTACCGGGCCTCCCAACCATTCTAAAGAGCCTCGTTAGAGCACTTTTCTTGTAATCTTCATATATAATTGCATAAAAACAACCAGATATTGCACTCCAGAGCTTTTTTGCTTTCGCTGGCAATTATTTCGCACAAAATTCATTCTAAATAAAAGATAGCTATCTTGTGGCAAATTACTCGTACTTCAAACAACCCTTTCTATGCTTGCTCAGACAAAAGTGTTGATGTGGCTGCTGTTAGCTCTGCTAGTCTACGCTTTTACCGTATTTTCTCCTCAAAATCACGGGCTAGATAGTGTAGAATTAAAAGGTGAGTTTCTAGATGGCAAGTTTCCCAGGTTACCTAACGTCTCATGGCAACTTGTTGATGCATTTCCCAACTTTCAACAATCAATAAATGAGCGAATTACTAATTTTATTGAAATTCCTGGTACGAATAATATACTTGCCTTAGGTAAAACCGGGTTAGTCTGGATGTTTAATAATGACGAGACCAACGGAGAAGCTAAACTAGTGCTTGATATCAGAAATAAAGTAATGGGATCATCCGATGCAGGTCTGTTAGGAGTCGCGTTTCATCCTGATTTTAATGACACTTCCAGCATTCACCGAAGAGAAATATTCTTTTTTTACACCTATAGATTTCGTGAAAAAGAACCCTTGTATAATCGATTAACCAAATTTAAGTTCTCTCAGAATCTAGATTCAATTATTTCTTCCTCAGAAGAAATATTAATACAACAGTACGATAGAAACTGGTGGCATAACGGCGGAGACATGTTCTTCGGTAAGGAAGGGTACTTATACGTTTCTTTGGGTGATGAAGGCGGTAGTTATGATGTCTACAAGAATTCTCAAAAGATCAATGCATCTTTGTTTGCTGGTATCATACGAATTGACGTTGACTTAGACTCATCCAGAAGTCATCCTATAAGAAGGTACCCTGTGCCACCGCAAGGAAAACCGGAAGACTATCCGGATAATATAAACCAGCATTATATGATCCCAAACGATAATCCCTGGGTGAGTGAGGCCGGTGATAATTTAGAGGAGTTTTTTGCCATAGGACTCCGAAGCCCTCACCGTATGCATTATGACACCCTTACTGAAAATATCTGGGTGGCCGATGTTGGTCAGGGCTCAAAAGAAGAAATTAGCATTATTCCTAAAGGAGGTAATGCTCAGTGGCCGTATCAGGAAGGTAACACAACGTATCCGGAAAAGAAACCAGCATCTATTATCGGAATTGAGACTCCGCCAATTTTTGACTATGATCGTAGCTCGGGTGGTTGTATTATCGGAGGTTTTGTATACAGAGGGGATAAGTATCCAAATCTCAATGGGAAGTATATTTTTGGGGATTATGTAAGTAAAAATATTTGGGCATTAGACACCGATAATAACAAAGCCACTCTACTTTGTAAAGCTACTAATACAGACTCAGGCATTGTATCCTTTTTAAATAGCTCAGACGGATACATATACATTGTGACGATTTGGGGTAAGATACTCAAATTAACAGAGATAGTCCCTCAGGAAACTCCAAGCCTGCTATCTCAAACGGGTGCATTTACCGATTTAGAAAATATGATACCAGCATCAGGAATTATTCCTTATGATGTCAATACCCCGCTGTGGTCTGATGGCGCCTCTAAGCAAAGATGGATATCGGTACCGGAGGAATCGGATGGAATTACCTTTTCGCAAGATTCAACTTGGAGTTTTCCAGTAGGTACGGTCTTTATTAAGCACTTCGAACTACCGGTTAGCAAAGATTCAACCGTTAAATTAGAAACCAGATTCTTTGTGATAGCAGAAAACAAGCGAGGCTACGGGATTACCTATAAATGGAATCAGGAAGGCACCGATGCCGAGTTAATTGCTGACGGGGAGTTATTAAGCGAAGAAATTTCTCTGCTTGAAGATGAAGTTATCTCATCTCAAACTTGGGAATATCCCTCCCGAACCCAATGTATGGATTGTCATAATAGCAATGCTGGCTATGTTTTAGGAGTGAAAACAGCTCAGCTTAATAGATCGCTCCTATACAAAGAAACGGGTAAAGAAGACAACCAGATACGTACATGGAATCATCTAGGATTGTTTAGCGAGTATCTGGCAAATATTGATACTTTCAATCTGCCAAAATTATTCTCTATCAATGATACTAGCGCTACCTTACAATCCAGGGTGAGATCATACTTAGATGCCAACTGTTCTTATTGTCACAACCCTAAAGGAGTTGATGCAGCCTTTGATGCCAGAAGTAGTACACCATTAGGACTTCAACACCTCGTCAACGAAGATGTGATCAGCCGAAACTCAACTGTAAATAATAAAGTAGTTAAGCCATATAGTTTAGATTCTTCGGAGTTATGGCTGAGGGATAAAAGTTTAGGAACAGATAAAATGCCTCCGCTCGGAAAAAACACGCTGGACGAAGATTATTTAAAGGTATTAGAAAAGTGGATATTGAACCTACAATATTTGGTAGATGAAAAAGTCGTAGTCTGTAGTGGTGATAGCTATACGTTCCCAGACGGAGAGATATTTACCAATATTGAAGCACCCATTAGCTATAAACGTCAACTTACTTCAACAGACGGAATAGATAGTATCATTACTACCCATGTAGTAGTAAACAATCACTGCCAAGAATATTTAGTCAGTGCCCATATTTGCTCTGGAGATCCATATATTTTTGGCTCAGATAGTTTAACATCAGCTGGTGAATATACTAAAGTCTTTACTTCTTCTGACGGCTTTGACAGCACGGTAGTGCTAAACCTGGCGGTTGAGCAAATTGACACTACTCTTACTGTAGTCGGTGCTACATTAAGAGTCAATCAAGGTGAAGCTACGTATCAATGGATCGATGCTGATACTGAAGAACAAATTGATGGTGAAACTAATCAAATTTATGTTCCTTGTCGTAGTGGGAATTACCGCGCCCAGATCACAGTAAATGGTTGCTCTACTTTATCTGAAGCTAGAAATTTTGAAATTGAAACGATTACTGGAATCGAAGAGGGTGGTCTTAATAGTAGTATAAGGATTTTTCCTAATCCTGCTGAAGACTATATGACAGTTTGTTTTGGGGATAGTCTTATAAATGGAACTGTTACAGTAACTAATTTGGAAGGTAAATTTGTTTTACAGAAAGCATTTCATAGCCAAAATGAAATAGATTTGCAACTTGAGAGTCTTCAGAGTGGAACTTATATACTACATATAATAGATAGTAGTGAAACCGCTGTAATCAAGTTTGTAAAAAGATAAGAATAATGGGTATATAGATAAGCACGATATATTTTATCTAATTGCTAGAAAATAGCTCAATGGAGTAAGCATCATTATTAGAAAGTGCTCCTCGCTCAATAGAAATAGTATTGTCTACTACTGGCTTAGTAAATTCGTCTATTAATTGAGGCTCGAGGAGAGGTAGTCTCTCTGTACTTGGAATTTTATATAGCTTGACATGTACTTCCTTTGCCTCTGCTAGATTTGGAATCTCATTAATATTTTTAAGGATTACCGAAACGTTACCAATGGAAAAAGTATAATGGTTGGCCAGTAGTACTCGGGCTTCACTATCTTCACCAGGAGTTAGACTAGCGAATGGTACTATAAAACGTTGATTGGTGGTACTTTGAACACGACTTCTGTGACTCTCCGCATAGTATTTATAGATCCACCAAACAGCCCTTGGTTCAAGCTCATCGGTAAGTAGGTCACCAATAGGCTTACGCCAACAAGCATCCCAGCAGGTACGACAAGCTCCATCTGCTTTCCCTTCTTCTAGGTAATACAGATAAGCTAAAGCGAACGCGGGAATCATGTGCTTATCACTGAATCCATATTCGTTAATATGAATCTCCTGAATACCAAGGGGTGCAAACTCAGGGTTATCTACATAATTTTCTCTCATTTGTCTGAGATTGGTCGCCACTTGTGATATATCATTGCTCGCCTGAAATTCGTGCCAAGACAATACATCCAGCTTTATATTGTTTTCCAGACTAAATCTTAGAAAATCATCTAAATAATCAGGTCGCCAATGGGTACTAGG
>CAKZYJ010000363.1 GCA_937884755.1 uncultured Flammeovirgaceae bacterium | reverse complement strand
GCTCGCTAAAGAAAAAGTATATAAATCCGTTTGTTACGGTAAGTTTATAAACTTTGATTGATAAACGGAAAGATAAACTGATTTATCGCGAAAAGAGCAGGGGATAAGCGGCGGGGCAGGGGCGTTCACCAAATGACCGTTTGGTAGACGCTCCACAATAAATGAAGAATTCAAAAGTTGATTAAAACTATTTATGTTAAGTAGATTGTACTATGGGGGGATTTTTATCTACAGAAATTGGCTCTTTTGAATGAGATTATTAGAGGGGATCTGAACGCTGATGTGAGCGATATGCTACCGCTGAGCATTATCGCGTATGGATTGTTTCCACCAGTTTCAATTCTTATTGTTTATTGAGGAACTCCCGTAATTTGTTGAATTTCTTATTCATCAAGTGTTTTATAAATAAATTTTAATCCAATTCTTTACTGGGTTCAAAAATGACTCAGCCTTCGTTAAATATTCATCCGCATTACTGAAGATTCCCATATCCTCAAGTAGAGCCCCTTCTTGCATTAAAATATCTGATTTCCCATCCCATTCCTTTTGGAATGAATCTTCGGATAGCCCACATCCAATAGATTCTTCTACTCCATCTTGTTTCATTTTACATTGAATTCCATCATAGAGTCTTAGATCTACTACATTTTCAATCGCAGTCCATTTACTGTTTATAAAAACCTCCGTCCAACAATGTCCTGGTATTCTGTCAGGTGTTAACGGATATACCCATTTAGGAATTGTATTTTTAAATAGCGTTTTTGAGACACTTCCACAGTGGTACCTTGCCGGTATACCTACAACTCTTAGTAATGCAACTGTTAATGTTGTCTTGGAATTACATTGTCCAGCCTTTTCTTTCAGTACATCTGATGCTCTTTGAAGATTGTGTGTGAACGTGTAAGGTATTTCATCCCGCACGAAATGATAAATTCGTTTAACCTTTTCTAGATCTGTGATAATATTTTGAGTCAATTCAATTGCTTTCTGTCTGACTATTGGACTGTTGATATCAACTAAGCCTGTAGCTTTAAGATACTCTTTGAATATTTGGCTGCTTTCACCTCTATTTTGTATATACATTGTTACCTGCTGGCTTTTTTTCATTTGTAAAATACTTATCCAATTTATCCAAAAATCGCTCATCTGACATCCCAGTCCTGTTAAAAAAAGCTACACTTCCTTTTTTAATGTCTGGATAGATTCTTATTTCACAATAATATCCACCCCCACCACCTGCGTGGGCAAAATACTTGTTACCATCTAATTCTCCCGTAAACCAAGACAAACACATGCCTGTATTTTCACCTTTATTAGTTTTGTTTTCTTGAAAAAGCATGAGCTTGTACTCTTCCGATATTAAGTTATTTTCGCTTTTTAGAAGTTCTTGAAGATAGGCTACAAATGCGGTTGGCGTTCCAATGAGTCCGCCATAGGATGCCCCATTCACATAAAAATTGTTGAACGAACGCCATTTCCCCTCGGCTTCTCCCATAAACTTGGACTTGTCTATAAAAAAACCCAATACAAGATTAGAGAATGATATTTTTTTATGATAACCTTTGGCGTGCCTTTCGTTGTTAACAATTTCAAAAGTCAGGCTGTGAGGATTAATTGGTAACTTTCGGATTATATTTTCTGTGACATATTCTTCGTATGTTTTTCCCGATACCTTTTCAATTAGTTGCCCCAACATAACATAGCCCAAGTTGGAATAAGCAAATTTTTCATTAGGTTCAGATTTTGGTTTAGCGTTTTTTTCGAAAATCGATGAAAAGAAGTCGTTTCTGTTAAATGTTGTATGCTCACTGTCTAAATGTATCCAATTGAGTGGAATAGGGTTTGGTATTCCTGCCGTATGGTGAAGCAGTTGCTTCACAGTGATTACTGTTCCATACGAAAATTCAGGAAAGTACTGACTGACGGGTTTGTTTATATTTATTATCCCTTTCTCGAATAGCTGTAAAATAGCTAATGCGGTAAATGTTTTGGTTACAGAAAAAGCATGGTAAGTGATGGACGAATCCACTTCCTTTTTTTTTGCAATGTCAGCAAAACCCATTTGAAAGGACTTTAAAACGCTGTCTTGATCGAAATACAAGTACTGAACAGAAGGTGTCTTATTGCTTTGTACTTGTTCTGTTAACAGTTTGTCTATTTCATCCATGTGTGTTTTTGTCTGGGAGTGGCAAGAACTTATCATTACCATGATCATGATTGTCATTGGTGTTTTCATCGCTTGCAAGTAACATCGAATAAACGTAATTCAAGTTTATGTTAACTAGATAAGAATTTTTTAAGAATAATGGACTGACTAGGAGAAGGAATATCTATGCTCTTTGTTATCAAATTAGATAGATAAGGACTGAAACCAGCGTTAGACTAATTACGTGAGCGGTTCCAGTAATGAGGGCGAAAGTAGTAGGTTTTTTCATGATCGGGATGACGGCATTGGTAAAGGTGGTGGTTAGAGCAATGCCAATGCCTACCGTTAATCCTAGAAAGATAGCCGAGGATAAGGAGTTGATACGTAAATGATAGTTCAGTAAGCCAATAGATACTGAAGCGACAAAACAGCCGATTAAGGGGATAATGTAGTAAATATTGGTTTCTTTCCATTGGTCGGGTCGTTCAAACCCCATCGCTTTTTCCCATTGTTTACCAAAAGCAAATTGTCGGTGCCACATACCGCTAAAGGCAGAATAGGTAAGCGTAGCAATCACTACTCCCAGCCAATTGATTTCGGAAAATGAGAGGTTCATACTGGTTTATTTCTTTTTAGAACGCATGGCTTTTACTTTCTTAACGGACGTATCGGCTACTAAATTTTTATACTCTTCAGATTCTGCCCCGTACATCGCTACTTTCCCGTCTTGGTCGCTATGGATGCCCCAACCGTACTGTTTGGTTAGGGGGGAAGCTCGAAAACAAGGTTGCCCTTTAGAAAAGAATTTCTCTCGTTCTTCAGCGTGCTCACTTTCGCCGATTTCTTTTCGGATGGCATGTACGGTGAAAAATATATCATCCGAGGTATATTGGTAGGGATGATTATGCAGCAAATCAAATTGATAGTTGGCTACGGACTTTTTATCGACTTTGGTGGGGGGTACTTGTCCAGATACTGCGCGACTATCTTCAGCAATTTCAATCAGCGTATTTTGGTAGTTGGTGGAATGCTGTTTCATGCCTTAGATTCTTTCTGTTCCAAGGATCGGTATATGTACGAAAGATAGTACATCTGCTTTAGAAATCGAAGAACCTAATTGGAAGATTCTTTTGGTAAGAGGTCATACGGTAGTGCCCTATTTCTTCTCAGGAATACAATAGGACGAAATATTCTCTAGCTCATTTTTTTGGTTAAACTCGTAAACATCGCACGCTGTAATTAGATTTACTCGTATTCCGTCCCGTTTGAATTCCCCGGTTCCCCGAACAACTACCTTGTTGTTGGTCACTATGGTATCTTCTGTTCTGAAATCTGTTTCAACTGACCCAAAATATTCCGCAGTACGCTTACAGTTTTCAACGACTTTTGATTTACCCTGAAACACCTCTTCACCGATGATATTCCACGTGATTGTTTCAGACAAATAGGGGTAAATCTGTTCAAAATCTCCATTTGAAAATGCTACGGCTATATCTCGTTGTTCCAATTCCAGAGTTTTCATGTGTAAAATTGTAAGGTTATAAATTTAATATCATCGCTCTATTAAGATGGACTCGGCGAAAACGGAATCCGGTGGCCGTCTTTTTCTAATACGATATTATAACCCAGCGCCGATACCACCCCAACAAAGATTTTCAGGCGCATATCTTCGGATTTACCCGACCGGATATTCTGAGTAGCAATGGCCGATACTCCAGCCTCTTTGGCTAATTGGCGTACTGATTTATCATCTTCTTCCATCAACGTCAAAAGCAACTCGGATAAAGCTAGTTCCCGGTATTCTTCTTGATGGGTTTTGGCAAAGTCCGGGTCTTGCATTTCACGCTCAAAGGTGCTCATTAGTTTATTCGTCTTCTTCTTGCTCATAATAATTGTCCTCCTGTCCGCGTTGTTGATAATCTGCCATCAACTGAAAGAGGCGCAACACTTTCTATCGATCTGCCGGGGCGAGTGATTGGTAATACTCTAAGCCTTGGCTCTTGCCCTTATCAGAGTAAAACCACTCAATGACGTACCGTGTCCCCTGATAGGCAATAGATTCTTTCATATGACAATCGTACAAGTTAAGTTGTACAATGTCAAGGGATTTTAACAATTAGCGATAGTGGAAATTATCAGATTTTGAACCAACATGCCTTCTAGCTCGTATTCTATTGAAAGACAGTACCTAAAGCGGTATACTTGTAACTATGACTGCTATTGAATTAAAAACCCGTGTATATCAGCAAATTGCCCACTTGAATGAGGCGCAATTGAAAAAGCTATACCAACTGCTAGAGCAGGAATTCCACGCAGAGGCATCCTCCCCCGAAAAGCCCAAAAAGCGACCACTGGGCTTGTTGAAAGATAAAATATGGATGACCGACGATTGGGATTCCGATGAGGTGAACGAGGAAATCGCTCGTCTGTTCAATGATGGTCCGGTTTTTCCTGATGAAAATTAATGACTGGTTACCTGATTGATACCCATATCTTTTTATGGAGTCTTCGTGATCCGAGTAAGCTTTCTGATGAAGTCCGATCCATCTTAGAAGATACCGAAAACATGGTTTATGTGAGTGCAGCCGTAAGCTGGGAAATTCTGGCCAAACGAGCGAAAGGAACACTACCCTTTACTGGGGATATGTTGGCTATTCTGGCTCAGTTGTCTTTTGAACCACTTCCCATTACGCACGAACACACAGCCACATTGGAACAACTTTCGCCTGTTCATCATGATCCTTTTGATCGCATTATGATTGCCCAGGCAATGGCTGAAAATTTGACCTTCATTACACGGGATAAAACGATACTGAAATACGAAGGTGTAGGGCTATTAAAGGCGTAATTTACGTAAGCTATAGTATCGCATCTCATTTGGCTAGAACCTAGTCCACACTTTCTCAATTTGATGGGATCTTCTCTAGTGGACAAAAAGCCGGAGAAATCTATCAAAAACGCGGTAAAACACATCGCTGTAAACAATAAGGGGCTAAAATGGCAGTGCGATATTAACGTAACGTGAAGAAATAGTTAAGAAAACTTCGTTACAGAAATACGGAAGATTACTACGTTTCTAACATTCTTGAAAGAAGGCTAGTTTTTCTTTGCAAGTGAATTTACGCACTAACAATTCAAAAATCAGATAAGCATGATTGCAACATTACTCCTAATTTCTTCGCCGCACTGCCTCGTGTTAGCCCTGCTGCTGCTAACCATCGGGTGGGTACGAGCCCAAACTGGTCGGGTGCCAGGGTGTGTTGGGAGCCTTGACGCACGGTTTGCCGATGGTACTATTGCCACTTGGAGCTGATCAGCCTTGGAACGCCAAGCATTGCCAGACACTGGATGTTGGGATAGTCCTTCAGGGCGTAAATACTTCACCTGCAACACTGTCTGAAGCAGTTTCTACTGTAAACGATGTTCGATACCATAAAGCTGCTCAACGGGTGCAAAACGAAAAAACGCTTCGCGGAGTATGAGGTACCCAGTAGTTCTACTTGAGTAGCTTGCTTGGCATACACAACCGATCAGTTCTTTGGGGTGAATTCATCCTTAGTTTTTTACCTACTTTTGAGTATTCGTTTGCATTTTTTTGCATAACAAATGAGAGAAAAAAATAGCCACGAGGTTCACACTCCCCCTATTGATTGTGTCAAAAGGGTATGGAAGTCACAAAAACTGAGTGGAAAGCCCTGATAATCGGGTTATTGTTGGTATCAAGTTCGATCAGGGTTCGGGGACAGTTGGTCTACGCTGAACTGTTCGGCGGCCACCGGCAAGCGCAGCACGAATTACTCATTTCCAAGCCCATCGATTCATTAGGGATCATTAGCTTCTTCAATTTGACCTACTTTACAGTTGATTACGAAGACCAAAATCGGGTTGACCCGTTTATTTACTCTGTCATTACGTTCAACTTCAATCAGAACCTTGGAGTAGCAGGGGGGGGGTATATGACGCAAGCTGGGTTTGTCCCCATTGCCGCCTTTTCTTATCAGTACTTCAACCAAAAGGGTGATCTGGACCTGAATGTCTTTCCTACCGTGGAGCTGAGCTATCGCCCTAATTACGAACTGTTTGGCCTATTCGTGTTCACGCCGAAGTTAACCGATTATCTGAAATTATTTAGCCAACTAACGTTTAGTTCGAACTTCAACTTTAGCCAACATAACTTTAGTTTTCAGCAAATCCGGTTGGGCTTAGAATACCAAGATTTTCAATTTGGAGTGGGGGCGGACACCCAGATTCCCACTTTTATGGACCCTATCCGTAATGAACTAACTACTGAAGTCAATCCGAACATCGGACTGTTTGTCCGCAAAACGTTTATGTAAACCAATAACAGAATAGCCATGAATAACTTCCAAGAAAACAATGAACAGCTAAACCAACTGCTGGAACAAGGAGAGGCAATGGAAGCGTTTGAGCGTTTCTACGCCGAAAGTGTATCCATGCAAGAAAATGAAATGGAACCCAGAATAGGCAAAGCCTTTAACCGTGAGCAATGCGCGGGTTTTGTGGCGGCCCATTCCGACCTAAAACTTACGGTGTTGAGCGTGGCCTACGGCGATGAACTTAGCATCCAAGAAGTGCTTTTCGAGTATACGGATGAAGCAGGTGAGAAGGTCAACTACCCGGAAGTAGCGGTGAGGCGCTGGCAGGGTGGGTTCGTTCAACGAGAAAAATTCTATTATGCCCGTTAGCCAAGCTGTAAGCAATAAAGCTGCCTTTCAGGAGATGATAGATGAAACCATCAACCATCATCAGCCAGCGGCCTGGGATCGCTATGCTTCATCCGATTTTGTCCATTATGCGACTCTGCCTAACATCGAGGCGGGGCTGGCAGGGATCAAGCAATGGAGTCAGTTAGTTATTCGGGCTTTTCCTGATGTAAGGGGTTCTACTCAGTTGCTGCTACAAGAAGCGGATTGGGTAGTAGTTAGCGTAGCAGTAACCGGAACTCATTTAGGCAACTTCAGAGGGATACCATCCACCACCCGCCGGATACATTGGAACGAAATTCATGTATTCAAGCTAGCTGATGGGAAGATACAGCAGTACTTTCCTCAAGTGAATATAGGCCAGATGATGGGCCAGTTGAGCGATAGGTATCGAGTGTACCAGCCCGCCCAGTCGGTAATAAATACATTGATGGGAGCATTCATTAGCGAGATGCATAGGCTGCTTCCAGCCATAAAAAATGAAAAAGAAGGCCAAGCAGCCCGGATCAAAGAAGTCATCTATCGCTACGTGGAAGACTTTAAGAACCAGCAGAAGTTCTTGGTATTTCCGA
>CAKZYJ010000362.1 GCA_937884755.1 uncultured Flammeovirgaceae bacterium | reverse complement strand
ATTTAGCCTGATGTAATAAATGACCAAAGCGATCCTCAATCACCCGAAGTGTTCGTTCCAACGCGTGAGAATCGCTTTCGCACAAGGTATGAAAATGAATACCGTCTAATCCAGCGGGCAATGTATCTCCCAGTTGATCAGCGGTAATGCCCAAGCGGGTCCCAATAGCACAAGGGTTATACAGATCAGTTTCAATCTCAGCGTACTCCGGATTAATCCGGATACCACAAGAAATCTCCCTGCTAGCAGTCTGTACCCTCTCTTTGAATCTGTTCCATTGATTTAGAGAGTTAAACGTTAGGTGGTTGCAGTACTGCATAATTTCCTCAAACTCGTCGTCAAAGTAGGCTGGGCAGTAAGTATGTACTTCATCCCCAAATTCTTCAAACCCTAATCGAGCCTCGTGAAACGATGAGTCCGTTGTACCTTGCAAATACTCGCGAATGAGCGGAAAGGTGCGAAACATAGCGAACCCCTTCAGCGCCAAAATAATTTTAGCTTCCGACTCCTGCTGTACATAGTGCATGATTTGCAGGTTTCTCTTCAGCTTGGCTTCATCCAATACAAAACAGGCCGAGGGCACTTGATTAAAATCTATTGACATTGATTGATTATACTAAATAAAAATTGATAATAAATAGTGGATACTATTGTAAATCAGCGCATTAAACTGTTTGCGATACGCAATTTTAAAATTGAATTAATTCTAAGCAAGGTCGTTAGCGAATAACTACATTTAGATTGATAAATCGCGCTGAGAGGCGGTTAGGAACGGCAATTTGCTGATTACGTACATTTTCTACCCAGGTGAAAGAGATAACGTTTCTGGACTGGAGCGCATTTAAAACTTCCAGACCTACCCATAATGACTGAAAGAAACTAGTTAGCTTGTTCTGGTTTAAGCGAATCTCCTTAGAAAAACCTAAATCCACCCGGGTATAATCTGGGCCATTAAATGCGTTACGGTTCCGGTCGTTATTTGGGGGGCCAAACGGAAGCCCCGAACCATACAGCAAACTCAAGTATACTCGCATAGTGGGGTCATTTGGTAAATGATCCTGAAAGAATACCCCTAAATTCACCAGCTGATCAGAAGGGCGACGAATGTAGCCTCGTCCGTCATCCGCCACATCTTCCCGGGTTTGCAATAGGCCCAGGCTAAACCAGGATTCAGCTCCAGGAATAAAATCTCCGCTTAAACGCATATCGACTCCCGCCGCATAGGCTCTAGCACTATTCTCAGCAAAGTAGCGAATGCGGACGTTGTCAATATCGTAGGGGTTGACGTTGTACAGGTGCTTATAATAAAACTCCGTAAGCAACGTAAATTCCCGACCTAACATATTGAAGCGGTAATCTGCCCCTAAAATAGCGTGTACCGAAGATTGGGCTTTTACGTCGGTTTGTAGGTTTCCTTCCCGATCCCGTAATTCCCGGTAAAAGGGAGGTTGCTGGCACAGGCCGCCAGCTGCCCCTAGCACAATATTCTGCGATGAGGGAGGTCTAAAGGCATATTGGACCCTGGGGCTAATGAGCAGTTGGTTATTAACGTTCCAATAATTGAACCGTACTCCGTAGTTAATGGTATGCGTATTTCCGATTTCGGTAGTATTTTGTACGTAACCGAATAAGCGATGCGAGTCCAACTCTAACTCATTACTTACCGTTCGCTCTACCGTAACAAAATCAGCTGAGTCGCTCAAAAGATACTCCGAGAGTTCGTCCTGAAAGTTTTCTATACTTACCCCTACCCCAAATTCCAGTGTATTGCTTTCATTAAGGATGTAAGCCATACGATTCTCGAGGTTGTAAATCTGCGCACTTAGTTTATTCCGAGCGTGATCCAGATTGATTCCTAGTCCCAAAACGGTTGCGCATGGGTTAACTTCCAAATCTCCTCCAATCTCCACATCGCACAATCGATAAGCAGCAATCAGGTCAAAGTATTCTCGTTCCTGAGTAGTGACCCAGGAACCAATTAGTCGGGAACTCCATCGGTCATTAATCCGGTAGGTCCACTGCAACCCGGTTTGAAATGTCTGGTAAGTAAGATTTTCTTGCCCTTCGTAAGCTACAAACAATCGAAAGCTCTCCTGCAATGTTCCAAACCTGGTTTCCCGGCTTTCTGGCCTCACCCGATAATTATTATTGGCGTAAGCTACCAGTAAACCCAGCTCACTTTTCACTTCATTTTCATCCCCGTCCAAATCATAGGTGACATAAGTTTGAAGGTCAGTAAATTGGGGGCGGTACTGTCCGTCAGTTTCTAGAGTTCCCAGCAGATACTGAGATCGCTTATGACGAACTCCAGTAATGTAAGAACCTTTTTCGTAGTTTCCTTCCAGATGAGCGGCACCGCCCAGCAGTCCTACTCGGAGGGAAGCATCAGTTTGGGTTGGTTTTTTGTAGCGTACATTCAGGGTAGACGAAAGCTTATCACCGTACTTGGATTGCCATCCCCCGGAAGAAAAAGCAACATCGGCCACTAAGTCAGGATTGATGAAACTGAGCCCCTCCTGTTGTCCCGCCCGAATAAGAAAGGGGCGATACACCGGAATATTATTGACGTAGACCAGATTCTCATCGTAGTTTCCGCCCCGAACCGAATAGTTGGAACTTAACTCGTTATTGCTAACGACTCCGGGCAGAGTAACCAGAATACGGTTGAAATCCTGAAAAGCCGAAGGAATATTTTGGGCTGCTTGAGGATTAAGCTTTACTAGCCCAGGAGTGAAACGGCTATCGTCGTTATTGTTCGCTACTACCTCTACCTGATCAAGCAGGCGTACATCGGGGCTTAGGGTGATAACCAGCGTTAGAGTGTCACCAGCAGATAGGCTCACCTGACGCAGAATGTTTACGTATTCCAGATGAGAAAAGGCCAGATCGTAGGTGCCGGTTGCTAGGGAAAGCTGGAAAAAACCCTGATCATCAGTGATTGCTCCCTGCTCCCCGCCTTGCACGGAGATAGCCACATCGGTTAGACGCTGAAGTGTGCTGTCTTGCACTGTTCCTTGCACTACTGCTTGCTGCGCAAACCCGGAAAAAGTCAGGCAGAATAAACAGACGGCTATGCACCCTACTCGGACTACAACTTGCTTCATACGGCCACCGCCTGCTTCAAATTAGCGATGGTATGGGCAGGATCAATGGACTTAAAAACAAAGCTCCCCGCCACAAAAGCATTTACTCCAGCCTGAGACAGTTTAGCCGCGTTCTGACTGCTCACCCCTCCATCCACTTCGATGAGAACGGAAGTATTGGTACGTTGAATCAGTTGTTGAAGATCCTGCAACTTTTGGTAGGTATGGTCAATGAATTTTTGGCCACCAAAACCAGGGTTTACCGACATAATCAGTACCAGATCAATCTCGTAAAGGATATTTTCCAGCAACTGTACTGAGGTATGCGGATTGATGGCTACTCCGGCTTTGCAACCTAGTTCTCTAATACGCTGAACACTGCGGTGCAAGTGAGGACAGGCTTCGTAATGAACCGTGATTCGGTCGGCTCCTAACGACTGGAAATCTTCCAGATACCGATCAGGATCAGTAATCATCAGATGCACATCCAGTGGCTTCTGCGCGTGCCGCTGAATAGCTTTCACGACCGGCATTCCAAAAGAAATATTAGGTACAAACACTCCGTCCATCACATCCACGTGAATCCAGTCAGCCTTACTACGGTTAAGCATCTCAACGGCCTGTTGGAGGTTGCCAAAATCGGCAGCCAAAACGGACGGAGCAATGTATTTCATAGTTTTAGAATTTTATCACTTTTAGGGTATCAGATGCAGTGGTACTTAGGATATGCAACACATAGACGCCACGCTGCAAAAAAGAGGTGTCAATCGTGAATGAATTGTCAGCCGAAACCGGAATGTGTTGGTTAATGACCAATTGTCCCGTGCTGTTGTACATATGCACTTCCAGAGGTTCATTGGTAAAAGTAGAGGATTCTATAAACAAATCACCCGACTCGATAGGATTGGGAAATACCCGGTATTTGGTGGGTGCAATTGTTTCGTTGGTAGAAAGCGGAACCGCTTCCATCAGTGTGGCAAAGTTAGGAATACCGTACCCAAGCTCATTGTCCGGGGTCATAGACTGACTTCCGGCTAGCCGAACCTTATCCATAATTTCCAGATTGGTATCATCCGGAAAGGCTTGCCGCACCCCAGCGGTGAATCCTGATATGAGCGGAGCAGCAAATGAAGTACCATTAGACCTAGTAACTCGGCCCTGAGCGTCTACTACCACCGTTTGAAGCCCGAGCGCGGAAACGTCGGGTTTAATTCGCCCATCGGAAGTAGGGCCAAACGAACTGAATGAAACCCGGAATCCATTGGTACTCACCGCACCTACGGCCAGAATATCCGGAGCATCAGCCGGAGGCGAAACATATCTCCACCGACCATTCCCTTCGTTTCCGGCACTCACTACGCAAATCATCCCTTTAGCCGTGGCCATTCGGGTAGCCCGCGTGATGGCGGCAGTTTTTCCGTCCAGATCAGCGTAGGAATAGCTCATTTCACCATCATCGAAGGTGGTATAGCCCAGTGAGGTACTAATGATGTCCACTCCAGCACTATCGGCCTTTTCAGCCGCAAAGAGCCAGTTATATTCTTCAATCCGGTACTCAGAGCCTGATTCTTCGGTTATACATAGCATAATATCGGCGGCGTAAGCCCCAGCTTCCAAAATTCCCGGCTCGTAAGCAGCCACGCAGGATAAAGCCTCAGTACCATGCTGCCCGTAGCGGTACACATTGGGACTATTGCCGACAAAATCGTAAGTGTACTTCAACTGCTCATTTTCGTATAGATGGTCAAAAAACGGTGAATCATCTACGCCGCGAAATCCACCGTCAAAAACCGCTACAAAAACCCCTTCACCGTTATAACCCCGATTGTGCATCTCAGTGATACCCAGCATCTCGTTTTGCTCCTGATTCAGCAACTGCTCGGTACGTTGGTCGCTTCTTTTTCGTGAGGCTTTTCCATAAGAAGCCCCGCCCGGAGAACTACTGTTTTTTCTTCCGTTTCGGCTACGAGGCTTTACCATTTCGGCATAAAGTATGTAGTCTAAATTGGTAAGTTCGGCTATACTTTCCGGAGTAGCTTCAACTAAAGCCGCATTAAACCATTTTGAGGTGTAAATAATAGGAATTCCTTCTTCTTCTAATGCATTGAGATAAACCGGATTGACCGGTAAGTCAGAGGAGTCAATAGCGATATTTTGGCTCTGTCGTCGCTCAATAGCCCGTGGAGATAGAAACGCTTCAGGCTGCTCAGTAGAAAAAGTCACCGTATCTTTGTCGGCAAAAAAAACTACGTATTGCTGTAACTGGGCCCATCCGGTGACAGGCAATAATAGTCCTAACAGCAAGGCTAGACGTGCTATTTGGCGGATGATTCCCACCGATTTATTCTTTTCCATAGGCAACTAAGGTTTGCCGGTAATCGCGGCCAAATTCCGGAATGAGCTCCCCTAAACAATCGGCTTCGGCACAATATTCTATCGCAATCGATTTTTTATAGAATAGACCAACCTGATCTACAAAGGTCTCAGAAAAAATGCTATCGCTCACCAAGGAAGAAATTTCGCTCTGCACTACCGTGATACTTTGGTTGAGTAACGTATCTAACGGGCTTTCTATTTCCTCTAGTAACATTTCGGGAGTAGATTGTAGTTCGTAGGTATCAGCAGGTTTTGCGTTTAGTGCGTTTCCATCCCAGGCCAGACCGTTAGTAATTGGAAAAACCAGTTTGACGAGTGGAATGTTATTTTCCACAACTACCACCCGCTGGGGATTGGTACGAGCTGTCCAGATTGAGTCTAGCTCCCACTCCTGATCAGAAGTAAAGCGTGAAGAACGCTCAAGACGATATACGACTTCTCCACCCTGTCCGGGAAAAGAGTCGGTCACCACTTCTCGTAAATAAAATTGCTGAGTATCGGGTTCGTTTACCAGACTGTAAGCTATTTCCTGCACCAAGTATTCACGAAAGTTTCCTACTTCCAAAGGAAAGTAATTGGTACCCAACCGGTTGGAAGAAGGCTCAATAAATTCGGTTTCGCAAGCCAGTAGGGTGAAGCCGATCAATAATCCAAATAAAAATCGCTGCAGCATTGTGTTGTTTAGCCGATCTGGTAGCAAATACCCTACGAAGGTGCGTAGGATGTGGGAAAAAACAAAAAAATGCGGCTAGTCTACCAAAACTTAAAATGATTCTCTCACCTGTAGTACGTACTGGCGGAGGGCAGCCGAAAATTCGGTTCCTTCGGACTTCATCTGCTCCAGCACGTTTACGGCGGCCAATAGGTGGGTTAATTTTTCACTAGCATCTTCGCCCTTCACCGAAATAGATGGTTCTTCTCCCCTGATAATTTCCTGCTCAACCTCGGTAAGCTGGTCAACGGTATAATTCTCTACTAATATTCTTACTGCTTCGGAATTCATAACTCTAATCAATTCAGTGGCCAGTGTTTGTTTTTAATCTGGCTTCAGTCTTAGTTAATAATACTGGCAAATACTGCACCGGAGTTGAGAAAATTACTGTTGTAAAGAAAAATATTGCTGTTACTTCGTTGCGATTGTCATTAATTCTTCCTCGTTTTGTTAAATGAAGAAAAATTTATTCGGTATTTAAGTACAAGAAACGAAATGACAATCTCATTTGTTTAATTTTTCCTCAAATAAAGTAAACACACTTACGATACAACACTTCCACAATTATGGCATTACGAACTACCGTCAAAGTTGGCGATATTACTAATCTAAGCGACGCCCGCTATTGCGCCGGAATGGGAGTAGATATATTAGGATTTTGTTTTGAGTCTGAGTCGGAGAAATATATTGATCCAACCACGTTTACTGCGCTAAGTGAGTGGTTATCAGGCGTAAAGTACACTGCTGAATTTCCTTCTTATCAACCTTTGGGTATAAAGAGCACCTTAGGTAACTACGATTCGGTTCAGCAAATACAGGTAAGTGCTCCGTATCAGATTGACGCTCTTAAAAAGTTGAGCCTACCGATAGTCATTCAGATTGAAGCCGCAGATTTTGATTCGTTAGGTTCAGTCGTTGATGAAATGCAACTCCATCGGGATGATGTAGAGTATTACATTCTGGAAAATAAGCACGAAACGAATCAGTTAACGCTAGACGATGCATTACGGTTGGCCGAGCAGTTTCCAATTTTGTTAGGTTTCGGCATTACTCCGCAGAATATTCTCCCCATTGTAGAAAAAAGTGCCATACAGGGAATCTCCTTGAAGGGTAGCCACGAAATTAAACCCGGCTATAAAGACTTTGATGCACTAGCCGACATACTGGAAGTACTGGAGGTAGACGAGGCTTACTGATTAGTGGTGTTATGGTATTTTTGCGGCCACCGCCTTTAGGTTTGTGTGGTAGTAAAATTCTAAGAAAGCAGTCGTCGCTATTTA
>CAKZYJ010000361.1 GCA_937884755.1 uncultured Flammeovirgaceae bacterium | reverse complement strand
GACTCAAGTCACACTGTGGTATTGATAGTTCATTTACGCTGCACGAACCATCTTCGGTGTTTGTGTACGATTTGATTGATGCTTTTGGCGATCCTACATCATTTTACCAGCATTTTTATATCAGCTCAGTATGCCCGTTGGGTTTTGTACGGATCGATGAAAAAGGACGAGAGACCAACTACAACTACTACGATAGTTCGGAATTAACCGAAGCTGTTACTCCTTTCGTTATAGAAGCCCTGCAAACCCAGCTTAGCTTCGGCATTCACCGTGATAAGGTATTCTGCATGGGTACAGGCAAGAACTATCGCTTTTTAAGAAAGCTGAACGAAGAACACCAGTTCTTCGGCGAGGTTATCTCACTGGAACACCCTCGCTACGTGATGCAGTACAAAAGCAAACAGAAGCAGCTTTATATTGATAAGTATCTCAATGCTCTGAAGTTTCAGTAACGATAGAACTTCTGAGCTTTTAGAGAATCATATTGCGGGTTAGGCACAGGCTCTTGGGCATTAACCTCTTTTCGCCAGGTTTCTAGTTGGTTGTATAAATCGTTAGCGATCTCCGGCACTTCACTAATGAGATTATTGGTTTCGCCAATGTCATCTTCTAGATTATAGAGTTCCAGATGGCTATCTTCCCAAAACTCAATCAACTTGTAGTTTCCCTGCCGAATGGCTGAATACGGACTTGCTCCACCCGGATGATAATGTGGGTAGTGCCAATACAGTGCTTCCCGCTCCAATATCTTGATATTTTCTTCAAGCAAAGGCAGTAGATTCACTCCATCCTGATGATAGTCTTTTGCTCCACCTGTGCCTAGCACGTTGGCTACCGTCGCAAATACGTCCATAGTAATGACTGGTTCATCAATCATTTCCATACCACGCTTGGCTTTGGGCCAACGGATGATCATCGGTACCCGAACTCCACCCTCGTAAGCCGAACCTTTTCCCATCCGAAGTGGGCCGTTTTGAGTGATATTTCTCAATTCTAATCC
The DNA here is from genome assembly GCA_937884755.1 of uncultured Flammeovirgaceae bacterium. Lineage (GTDB taxonomy): Bacteria > Bacteroidota > Bacteroidia > Cytophagales > Cyclobacteriaceae > Tunicatimonas. The sequence continues at coordinate 15,253 of CAKZYJ010000361.1, read as the reverse complement.
ACCATTATCGCTAGTGAAAATTACTAACGTCCGATCGTCGATATCCAAACTGTCCAATAACTGCATAATTTTGCCGACGCTTTCATCGGTACTGTGGATCATAGCGGCGTATTCGGCATTAGTGTGCTGCGAGCTGTCGGTCACTTTTGCCTGATAATAAGCGGTAAGACTATCTTTTCCTTGAATGGGGGTATGTACGGCGTAGTGCGGGAAATATAGCAGAAAGGGTTGTTCGGCATGGTCAGTAATAAAGCGCGAGGCTTCGTCGGTTAAGCGATCAGTCAGGTATTCGCCCTCCATTCCACCTTCTAGGTAGGGCAAGGTATCATTTCCTCGGACGTAGGGATAAAAATAGCTAGGAGGTTGCCCCCGGTAATAACCCGCTACATTCCGATCAAAGCCCTGGTACTGCGGATAGTAAACAACCGAGTCTCCCAGATGCCACTTGCCGACACTGGCGGTAACATAACCCGCTGCCTGGGCAATCTCAGCGATAGTTATCTCGTCACTCGATAAATACTTAGTCCAATCGGGTGGCATCAGTTTTCCGTATTGGTTATGGTGACCCGAGATCCAGTCGGTAATATTCAGGCGAGCTGGGTATTTACCCGTCATAATAGCCGCTCGGGTGGGTGAGCACACCGTACAGGCTGAGTAGGCGTTGGTAAATCTCACCCCCTCCTCCGCCAGGAGGTCAATGTTAGGAGTCTCGTACAAATCGCTACCGTAGCACCCCAGGTCTGTCCAACCTAAATCATCAATCAGAAAGATAATGACATTGTAGGAAGATTCAGGAGGTTCTTCTGGTACCTCATTAGGAGATAGACAGGAAGCTAGTCCGATGAAACCGATTAGCAAGAGTAGATTGAAGCGTTGCATACACCCAAATAAGTAAAAAGCCCGGAGCTATCCAATGCTTCTACCCTAGGATTTGACGGCTACTGGAAAAACTTAAACAGGCCTCGAGGCTGCTTCTCTTTTTCAGTCAATGTGGTTGGATCGTACTCTACCCGAAGCCTGAATTCAAACACCAAGCCGTTAGTACGAAAAGATGGTGAATTGGCTAGAAAGTAATTAGCATCGCCGGTACGCCATTCCGAACTTGGACTAATCTCATAACCCGCACTTACCCCAATGAAGCTGGTGGTACCGGGAAAAGTTAGTCGCCGTTCTATTCCTGCACCTAACTGTCCATTTATTAATAACCCGGATGTATATCGTTTAACCAGCTCATCGGGGGAATCTAGATTATCCAGGCTCCCTTGAAAGGAATTGACTTCGGTAATAGAGGATACTCTAAGTCGCGCCAAACTAAAGCCAAAACCTAGGTAGGGATAACCTAACCACTTTTTACTGGGAATTACATCGTATTGGCCCGAAAAAGATATTCTCCACAAATTCAGGCGGGCGTCGCTCCCCGCATCATTTCCGTCTTCGAACGTCGATAGATACGAAAACTGAGTAAGCCCGTAGGAATTCTGATCACGATGCCGATTAACAAATCCTAGGGAAAACCCTGCTAATGTAGAAGATATTTCCGGAATTCCCGCTACTTCTAACTCCCGGTTTAAATCATTCAAATCTAACTGTTGTATCGGAAAACCAATGTAGAACCCAGGTCGCCATACGCTGGCTGAATCGTAGAATTGCGCTTTGCTTTCCAGACAACTGAAAGAAACCATCAGGGCCAATAAAATCAGCTTTTTCATAGTTATGAATTTACTAAAGATAAAACGCTAAACGATCTAGGTTGTTTTTCCATTCAAGAAACTCCAGTCACCTTACCAAATAGATTACCGAATGGTATGTTTCATAATTTCTGGATTATCGTTTTTTCTGTTCTGTATTAATTGAGTTTTCGGAGTAAATAATTACTGGCAAAACCATTCTTACTTTGACTGGCTTACCTCGTTGCATACCGGGTTCAAGCTTTTCATCCAAAGATAAAAAAGCATTTAATGCCTTAGTGTCAATCTGAGGGTTTACTCCTTTTATCACTTCCGCAGCAATAATTTCCCCAGTAGTATCTACCTCGAATTGGATAAAAACTTTATTGGGATTATCCATTTCATCGGGGTTTCCAAGCTTGGAATATAGACGTTTATAAAACACCTGTATTCCCCCTTCAAATTCTGGTTGCTCTTCAAAAATCATCCCAAACAATACTTCTTCCTGTTCGTCGGATTTTACAAGACTATCAGCCACGGTAGGAACTAAATCCTGAGCATTAATAGCCAAAGAAGAAGCAGCGAGAACAGCGGTAGTAGCATATTTCAGAAAACCAGAACTTAACTGAGATTTCTTAAATCCTCCGCAGACAATCCCTTCTGAGTTAGTTAACAATTCGTCCAGTGCAGTGCTTGAAATCTCGGTTAAATCATAGACAAAATTTGAACATTTCTCACACAATCTACCCTTTCCCTTTCTTTCCATACTATCCCAATCTTCCGAGCAGGGAAATGATAAATTGATGTTTTTAACTACTTTTTCTTTCATCTTTCATCAGTAAAAAATCCGTTGATTACACCGTAACCATAACGACTCCTACTTTGGAAGATTCTCCTTTTTCTGAGACAACAGCCAATCGTAAACTTCCGGATTATTGTAGGTTTCAGTCCAGGAATCATGGCCTGCTTCGGGGTAAACGGTCAGTTTCACTTTTCCACCGGCTCGTTGAAGTGCCTCCACCATTTCCACTGATTTAGATAGCGGAATTACCCGATCTCTCGCACCGTGGAATGCCCAAACCGGTACATCTTTTAGTCGAGATGCATAGCTTGGAGTTCCCCCGCCACAAATAGGTACGACCGCCGCAAATAGATCAGGATACTGAATGGCCGTTCGCCAGGCACCAAAACCACCCCGACTCAATCCAGTTAGGTAGATTCGTTGCATGTCTACTCGATGGGTTGCGATGATTTCGTCCAGTATCTGTTTCAGAGCACCATCATCCCATAGTTTGTTTTCAGGATTTTGCGGAGAAATAATGATACACGGGAAATCTTTGCCTTGCTCAATTAGCTTAGGTGGCCCGTGCTTTTTTACTAGCTCAATGTTCTCGCCCACCTCACCGCCGCCATGCAGAAAGAGCAAAAGTGGGAAGCCTCGATCACCGTCAGATTCATAATTCTGAGGTAAATACTTCAGGTATTGCAATCCTGCATCAGATTGATGGTCAGTTTGCTGGGCAACTGCAAAACTCGCCAACAAAAGCGTAAGCGAGAGAATGAGAATCCTTCTTATGATCTTGTTCACCCTTTGCTATTTTTATAGTTCAGAGCCCGAGACTAGTGTATCTCTTCTTTGAATTTGGCATCGGTATCCTTCGATAAGAAATCAGAATCTGCCGCGATGCCTTTCTTTCCTGCTTTTAGTAGTGCATCGTCAGCTACTTTTTCAATGGGAGTGTAGCAGGAAGCTAGTTCATCCTTGTAGGGTTTATTACTTACCCGATTATACACCGAAATCAACGACCAGCGGGAATGATCGCTTAGATTAGGGTTAGAACGATGGAGAAGATTACAGTGAAAGAATAGTGCATCGCCGGGTTGCAACTCTACGTAAACCAGTTCGTGCCGTTTCAGGGCTTCTTCCACTTTTTCCATGTGAGCCCCTACCTGTTCTCCAGTGATGTTGTGCTCTACCCTATCCATTCGGTGCGTACCCTTCAGCACCTGCATACAGCCATTTTCTTTATTGGCTTCAGTCAGGGCCAGCATAATGCTGACCATATCAGGGTAGAGAAACCCATTGTTATACCAGTAGCCGTAATCTTGATGCCACTCCCAGGCCCCACCCTTTTTGGGTTCTTTCTGCATCAGCTTAGAATGATAGTGGCCTACGGTTCCACTCAAAATAGTTTCGGCGGCTTCTACCATCCGAGCACTCCGACTGTACAGTCCGTAGATATCATCCTGAGGAGTGTACCACAACGCCAGCTTGGTCCGTAGTCCCTTACTGTCGTTAAAGTCAAAGGACTTTTCGTTAATTACCTGATCCTCCACCGAGGTTTGATAAATAAGATCGGCCTCTTCAGGTGAGAAAAATTCCCGAATAATGACATAGCCATCGCGTTCAAAATCAGCTAAATGTTGTTTAGTAAATGATTTATAAGTACTCATGTGGTTGCATTTAGTTGTTTCTCAATAATTTTTCCGCTGTCTTTTTCCTTTAAAATAACCTTCTTACGTCCATCGGGCAAATGTTCCTCCTTAATCAGCCAATGAGCTTCATCGTATTCCTTGGCTCCGAGTGGCTGACTGCCCCCAGTGTTTCCTCGCCAAAGAGGTAATTTCACCGGTTCCCACTTTTTACTTTTGGCCGATTGATAGCAAGCGTCCATAATGGCGTTGACTACGTAGCCATCGTAATAGCTTTCCAGCGGCGTTTGCTGATTGTCGATAGCGTTAAACATATCGGTGAACATGTGGGAGTAGCCCAGCGCGTGAATTTCATCGCCTACCGGAAATAGCCAGCCGGTTTCCTGCTCCGCCTTTTCAGCCACATAGCCCTGCATCCCTACCGAGGTAAACAGTTCGTAACCAGTTCTGAGAAAATGATCCAGCCGAATAGTCCCTTCCGTACCGGAAACCTCATCCCGTAAATCCATGCCGCCCCGAAATGCCCAGCTTACTTCAAACTGGGTGACCGCTCCGGTCTCGTAACGTACTAGCCCTACGGCGTGATCTTCGGCATCAATGGGCTTCACCAACGTATCAGCCCAACACATCACTTCTACTGGCTTCACCTCTTTGCCCACAAAGTTTCTCCCAATCTCAATACAGTGGCAGCCCATATCAATAATCGCTCCTCCTCCCGAATACTCCGGATTCCAGAACCAGTCACTATGCGGACCGGGATGGGCCTCCCGGGATCGGGTCCAAAGCACCTGCCCTACGGCTCCCCTTTTTACTGCCTGCTGAGCTTTCAGCGTTTTAGGAGTATAGACCAAGTCTTCCAGATAGCCGTGGAATACGCCTGCTTTCTCTACTTCTTCCAAAATCTCCAAAGCTTCTTCTCCATTCATGGCTAACGGTTTGGTGCACAGCACATTTTTTCCTGCGCTAGCAGCGGCCAATATTGCTTCTTTATGGAGGTGGTTCGGTAAAGCCACAATCACGGTATCGCTGACTCGATCATTTACCGCCTGTTGCAGATCAGTGTAGGTCTGAGGAATACTCCATTTTTCAGCAAATTGCTTCACCCGATCCGCTGAACGGGAATACACTGCCTGTACCGTATCTTTTCCGCGATGCTGGTAAAGGGCAGAAATATAAAAATCTCCGATCAGGCCGGTTCCCAACAGGGTGATTGTATGAGCGTTGTTTGGTATCATAGGTTGCGTTATTCGTTGCGAAGGTAAGATACAATTTTTTCGGATTTAGGATTTATCTCTTACGCTTGGGAAAATATTGGGTAAGCCCGTACTTTGTCTTTTCACAAACTTCGCCAAACATATATTCATCAACTTAACCTAAACCTAACGCTTGCCATGAATGACGCCCAAATTCACCTCGCCCTTAATCATTTTCCCATCTTAGGAACCTTGTTCGGTACTGTGATACTGGGCTTTGGGGTATTTAAAAAAAATAAAAGCCTGCTTGATACTGGCTTGATTATCCTGTTTCTGATGACGTTGATAACCATCCCGGTGTACATTAGTGGAGAAGGGGCCGAAGAAATTGTGGAAGAACTGGGGGTAGAGCATGAAATAATTCACGAACACCAAGAAATTGCCGAGTCCGCCGTGTGGTTTATGGATGGACTAGGATTACTAGCCCTGATAAGCTTCTTCTTTACCCGCCAAACGTTGAATGGCCCAGGCCGTTTACTGACGATCGTAACATTTGTGTTAGGATTAATTGTCATTGGTTTGATGTTCCGAGTTGGAGGCAGCGGTGGCGAAATCCGACATACTGAAATCAGAGAGGCTTCTCAATAAAATAGTGTTTAAGTGTTATGGTGTTATAGTATTTTCGCAGTTCTTAATACCTTAACACTAAAACATCCTAACACTTTTTATTCACGAACTTTTTATTTATTTCCTAGGAAGCACCTATCACCGATATTGCCTTGAGAGTTGCTCAGAAAGCCCATCAGGTGAAGCACAACAAACTCGCTAACTGTTTAATGAACTTACCAGAGCCTTGCTCTTCTCAATAATCTGCTGAAGTTGGTCAACTTCTTCAGGAGTAGGCATAACCAGTGGACTTCGGACATCTCCGGCACTACGGTCAATGAGTTTAGCCCCGGCCTTAATGAGGCTTACAGCATAGCCTTTGTTGCGGCTCCTGAGGCGAACGAAAGGAATAAAGAATTCATTGGTAATTTGGGCAATTATTTCCCGCTTACCCGCCCGGAGGTTTTGGTAGAACAGGTTAGCCAGATCTGGTACAAAGTTGAATACTGCCGAAGAATACGTATTGACTCCAATAGCCATGTAGGCTTCCGCAACAATTTCCGCAGTGGGAACTCCTCCGATATACACCAGTCGGTCGCCTACCGTTTTGATGGTATCATTCAAATCCTGCATATTGCCAGTCCCGTCTTTCAAACCAATCAAATTAGGGCATTCATAAGCCATACTCTCTATCTACTGACTACTTAGTATGCCAATGGCTAGATTATAGAAAATCACCGGTAGACTAGTCTGCTGTAGAATGGTTTTAGCGTACTGATACACTCCTTCTTGAGGTGCCTGGGTAAGATAGGGTGGCATTAGTAGTAAAGCATCTACCCTAGACGACTCGGCAATGCCGGAAAACTCAACCGCCTCGGGAATACTGCGGCCAATACTTGACAAAAGCGGAATCTTCCCCTTCACTATCTCAGCAGATGCTTGAACAATCTGCTGGTACTCTGCTTTGGAAAGAGAGAAAAACTCTCCGGTTCCACCCGCCACAAAAACTGCTGATACCTGCTGATCTAAAAACCAGGATATGCGTTTTTTGAAACCGTCTTCAACAAATTGTCCTTCCTTGTTCATGTCGGTCACGGGAAAGGAGAGCAGGCCGTCAGATAATGCCCTGGTGATTTCTTGCGTTGATAAGTTCATAGTTAGGTTGGTTATTGCGCTAGGTAGTTAATCAGTACTGAGGATACAAACGAACTCATAAATAAGAAGCAGCGAATCTCAAGAAGTTTGCCTCACTTGCAGGTATAAGGAACATTGAAGTACAACAACTAGTATACGCCGCTATTTGCTTAAGCAAAAATAGTAATTTATAATAATCGTTGTTCACAGATGCACGGAAACTGTACGATTCCGAACATCCAATAAACCCAAAAAGTCCATTTTTGAGCAATTTAAGAGGTTTTTGGGTATTGGCACGGCAGTTGAAATATACTATTGCGAAGACGCAAGATGTTGCGTCTCAACATTAACCCAAAAATTTAAATATCATGACAACTCAAGTAAATACTTCCGCTTCACTATTTATTGACACTGAATTCGCCTCTATCTCTTATTCAGAAGCAACATTAACACTAAACGAAAAATTAGGGATGCGAAGAAATACCACTCCATTTTCCGGCATCGAAACCGGAAAGTTTAGAAAGCTATTTGATCGCCATAGAACTGCTTTCCGACGTCGGTAACCATGGAAGGTAAAGAGTAATTGGTTTTAGATTTTGGTTTCCTCTACTCTTTACCTCCTTCCCATTAAAAAGTCTCCAATTTTTGAGCTCACGCTCATGATGCGATTCTTTAGTACAGTTGGTGAGACAGCAAATTAGAACGCTTCGCCAATAAACAGGTAGTATCCTGATCCTTCATTGGTAAATGCAACGTCAAATCGGGTGTAAATGTCTTTACCCGGAAAGAGCAAAAACCGAATTCCGACACCTCCCGATGCTTTGACTTGATCCAACTTTAAATCCACCATGCTTGGGCCTAAAGCTCCAAGCCCTCCGAAAATCGTTCCCCCGAATCGTTTGCTGAATGGAAAGGGTAAGAATCGATACTCGGCTTGTGTTGCTACCAACGTATTATCACGATAGCGGCCCAGATAATAACCCCGCATCAAGCTTTCGCCTCCCATCAGTGAAAGTTGGTTAAAGGGCACTTCACTCCCGTTGACTGACGAAACAGTATTCATTAACATTTGATAGGCAAGAATTTGATTTTCAAAGGTGGGTTGATAGTATCTAAAGTCTAAAAAGTAACTCTGAAAGGAATAGTCACTCCCTAAATTCTCATCGTAATGCAAAAAGCCCCCTTCTACAAAAAACCCTCTTCGGGGATTTAAAACATTGTATCGTTGATCATAGACTAGGCCCAGGCCCAACCCAAAATTGGTAAATCCAGCCACACCAGGAGGTCTAATAAAATCTGAAGTTTGTTCCGATATTTCTACGGATGACGAGTAATTAAAATCCAGCTCCAGACCTGCATAAAGATTTTTCGTCACCTCTCTCAGTAACCGTTCTCGTAGGGTCAATGAAAATCCGTCAATCCTGGCGATGGGCTCTGATGGTGTATTTATGCCAATACCATGATACAATAAGGGGAATTGCTGTAAGCGGAATTTCCCGAGAAAAAAATACTTGTTTTTATCGGTATATATAGCGTGATCGACCCATAATCCGTATTGATTCTCAAGGGTCACAAAAGAAAATGCGTACAATTCGCTAAGTCTGTTAGTCAGGTCATTTCTGGAATTATATACATATAATGCACTGGCACCAAACTCCCAGCTTGTTTCGGGGGTGAAGGCCAAGACTGGATACGCAATAAACTTTGGTTTGGCAGTCGTGGAAGTGTCGTTAAGAATTGTGTTCAATAACTGTTTTATACCTTGTAGTTTCTGTCCAATGGATGGTATGGAAAACAGCATGATACAGCAGCCGATGAGTAGGAGTTGAACGAATTTATCGTTTGCTTTCATAATGTTTGAATAGAATCAGCCTCTTGAAGTCCTTCAGCCTCAGTAGGAAAAAAAATAATTGTATAATCTGCTATCTTCTAGTTTCCTTTGCGGTCTAATTCCCTTTTATTCTATTCCAAAGCTGTTTAGCTAATCTACTCAAATCTTTTGGGGTGGTGTTTTCTCTTGAAAAAGACAAACGTCCCGTTTCGTCTTCCACCATTTTGTACTTAAAAACGAAATCATACGCCCCTTCATTGAAACTATAGGTACCTGAACGCAGGTCGTTGAAATAAAAATGATTTTCCTCTTCTGTAATTAGATACCACCCTTCAGAAAATTGTATCATCTTCTGTAAGCTTTCTTCAAACTTCCATTTGGCTGAGAGACTATTATCTTTTTGATAAGTATCAAATTCTATGGGCTTTGAATCAAATAGAGAATAATGACCCATCAGGTAAGAATCTTCCGTTTCAATATTGGCGCTCCATAGAACAATATTCATTGGCGATGGACGGGTATTCACGTTACGAAATTCAATTTTTTGGTTTGTCAAAGCAGATTCAAATTTTTGAAAAGCAATCCCTTTAAAAGCTAGGCTCAATAAGAGATAAGAACTACTGATGATGAGTCCAGCATGATTTAATCTTTTCCTCAGTGGATCATTTCTTTCTCGAAAAATTGCCAATACAAGTAATAGGGCAAAAGGCAATGTGTAGAATGGATCAATAATGAAAACATTGTCTACAGCGAACCTTGCTTTTAATGGCCAAAACAGTTGTACTCCCCATGTGGTCTGAGCGTCTAGCAAGGCATGGGTGATAAAGACAAGAAAGAATAGCCAGAACCAATCTTTAGGAGGTTTATACTTCTCAAAACGGGTAAGAAGTTGAGAAAGGAAAATAGCCATCAAAAGGGCAAATAGAACAGAATGAGACTTACCTCTATGGAATAACAATACACTACTGTAATCCATAAACCCAGTGAAAAGCACATCAAGATCAGGTATTGTGCCAGCCAAAGCCCCATATAATGGTGCCCGATTGCCTATTTTCTTTCCCAATACAGCCTCACCAACGGCTGCCCCCAAAACAATTTGCGTAAATGAATCCATTAAACACTCTGGGCGATAGCCTTTTTCCTCAACCCTTCAAGCCATATTTGATGCTGTTTTAGCAATCCTTTTTTGATGAAGAAGCCAAATAGTTTGGGTAAAAAACCTCGTTGAGCTTCCTCAGTAATTACTAAGCAGCCCCTATCTTTCTCAATAATTAGCCAAGAGTGATAAGCCAGCAAACCTAAACCACGGGCTACCCAAGCTAGTCTTTTATTTTCTTCAAACTCTTTGACTTCCGATTGGATGTTGGTGTTAAATGTTCTCCAATTAAATTTAGAATTTTCCGTTAAATGACTGTTATTTTCCTGATTTAGAATTTCCACATTTGCAGAATTGGGATACCATTCTGGCCAAGAAGTAGCGTTTGTAAGCCAGTACCAAATAGAATCAGAAGATGCTGGTATAAATAGCTCATTGTGGGCATAGACAGCACTTTTTGATGGATGATACTCCTCGGGAAATGTGATATTTACAATTTTCATGTTGTCACTGTTTATGAGGGCTACTCCATGTTTATTAATCTATCTTCGGTAAATACGACCTCCATATAATTCACTGCTGAAACCGAGAAGAAACCTAGTACGGTATTTTCCGATTTTTCTACTACTCTGATGTTTGAATCGATATTAGATAGAGGTTCGGCAAATAGTTCGGCAAAACCACCCGGGCGGTTGATGACCTCAGCGATCAAAGAGAGGTAAAAGAATGTTTCCTCGGTAATTGAGTGGATTTCTACTCGGACAGTATCGCCTAACTCGTAGGTTTCATCGTCGTTAGTCGGGTTAATATTGCTGCGGATATCCGCCTCGAAGTTTCCTCCGTCATTTTGCGCTCCTCTCGACTCCCCCGCATCGTACGCGATATTAATGTTTTCAGGATCGTCCAGAAACTCCCCGTTTTTAAACGCTTTTATCCAATACGTATCGCCTACCCCTCCGAAATCTCGCGCCAGGATTCTTGCCTGATTGAAATCATCACCACCGAAGATGCCCTCTTCCCGCGAAAAAACAATATCATTGATTTCAGGAACCCTGCCCATTGCCGAGGTAGCTGCGTAGTTGTTGCCGTTGTGGTTAATGCTAAGCTGAAAAGCATCGCCTACTTGACCAATTGGTTCCCCGTCGGGGCTTGTCCAGGTGTAAGTACCTGCTGTATTACTTTCGGTGAAGTTATACGAAACACCTGATGTAGTATTTAACACGACCACATTAGCACTGGAAGCTGGGGTAAATGGTGAATTATCAAAGTAGCCTTGCGAGAAATAGAGCGAAATTTTCTGGGTTTTGGGCTCGTCGGTCAGAAAAGCATCCACGGAAAAAGTAGGAATAGGGCTATCGAGTTCTACATCTATTACCGTATCGCAGGAACTAGACAATACTGATGCTGCTACCAATAATGACAATGATATAAAGAATCTGTAGGTTTTCATCAGAATTAAAATTTGAAGTTATAGGAAACAGAAGGAATGATGGTGCCCAGTACTGAAAAGCGGTTAGCTTCTGTAATGGCCCCCTGACCGGGAGCAGGTTCCGCATCAGACTGGGAAAAGTAGATAGAAAATGCGTTTTGGCGAGCGTAGACATTAAACAATGATAGAGTCCAGTAATCTTCGTTTCTGCGCTCTCTCCCATTCTTTTTAAACTTTCTACCCTTGAGGGTGAGTGAAAGATCAAGGCGGTGAAAATCGTTGATCCGAAACCCATTGCGTTCGTCATTGTCAGTATGGGGTATCGTAAAGCCCTGAACTTCGTAGCGCGACGTTGGAAAGGTCACCGGTGCCCCGGTTACGTAAGTAAAATTGGCTGAAAACGTAAGTCGCTCATTAAAATCATAAAAACCTACAGCTTTAAAGTTATGTGTTTGGTCAAATAGCGTAGGGTACCATTCGCCATTGTTGATGCCCTCTACTTGCAGTTCGCTTCGGCTCAAGGTGTAGCTCAGCCAGCCAGTAAGTCTACCCGTATTCTTCTTGGCGTAGAGTTCCAAACCATAGGCCCTTCCTTCACCACTCAATACTTCACCTTCTACAAAAGCGTTGATTAGCAAATCAGCTCCATCTAAGTAATCCAGTTGGTTTTGCGTACTTTTGTAATAGGCCTCTGCCGAAAACTCGTAAGCATTGTCTTCACCGAAATTTCGGAAGTACCCTAATGCTAATTGGTCGCCAACCTGTGGTTCAATATTATTAGTACTCGGCAACCAAACATCCAATGGGATGGAAGCGGCAGTATTGGATACTAGATGAATATACTGGGCCATGCGATTATAACTGGCTTTGATCGAGCTTTTCTCGCTAAGTGAATAGCGCATAGAAAAACGAGGCTCTACGTTAGTGTATGTTTCAATACTTTCCCATAAATCAGTCTCTTCGGCACTGGTCACATTAGGTCTTATACCTGGGACAACCTCTTCAAATTCGTAAACAGTACCGTCTCCTAAATACTGAAACGCAGAGAATCGAACACCATACTCTAACGATACCTTTTTGGCTACGTCCTGTTTATTAGAAATATAGACAGATGTCTCTAAACCTCTTCGTTCATCTAGGCCAATATTAGTTGAGGAACCTTCGCTAATATCTAAAAGCTGCGCAGGATCAAAGCGGTACAATAATGCGTTTCCACCAAAGGATAACTCATTATTCGGATTAATGTAGTAGGTGAATTCTGGTTTGAAATCATAAGTGCGTACGTGCGACTCCCAATTAACCCGGTTATTGATATTCTGCCCGTCACCAAGTTCATAATCGTAGTTGGCATAAACTAATGAGGTGTGTAAGAATAGTTTATTACTGAAAATATGATTCCATCGCAACGTTGCTGTCTGGTTACCCCATCCAATGCTGGTATTTTCGTCAGCAGCAAATACATCCCTACCAAGATAGCCTGAAAGAAAGATTTTATTATTCCTATTAATGTTGTAATTCACCTTTCCCGTGAGGTCATAGAAATAGAGCGAAGCATTATCAATAAAAGGGGCAGCCAGAATATCACCGTACGACCTACGACCTGCCACTATAAAAGAGGCTTTATTTTTTATAATTGGGCCTTCCAGTGCCAAGCGGCTAAAGATAAGACCTACCCCCCCATTTACCTAAAATTTTTTAGAGTTCCCTTCTTTCATTCTTACATCCAGGATTGAAGCAAGCCTTCCCCCGTACTTAGCAGGTATGCCCCCTTTGTACAGCTTCACATCTTTCACGGCATCTGGATTAAACACCGAGAAAATCCCAAACAAGTGAGAAGAATTATAAACCGGAGCATCATCGAGTAAAATAAGGTTCTGCCCTACACTTCCGCCTCGCACATTAAACCCTGAAGCCCCCTCTCCTACAGTACTTACTCCGGGTAACAACTGAATACTTTTTATAACATCTACCTCACCCAGCAAAGCTGGCATCTTTTCCATGGTTTGAATATCAAGCTTATTTACTGACATTTCCACATTGGTAACGTTGGCGTTTTTACTTTCGGCCAGTACCACTACCTCCTGCAGCGTCACCTCATTTTCTATGAGTTCAATGCTAATACGCTGATTTTCCGTTAAACTAACAGGTACTTCTTGGGCTTTATACCCCACAAACTGATACACCAGGGTATACTCGCCTCTATCAAGGGTTAAGGAGTAAAACCCTTCCAAGTTGGTTACTGTGCCTGTGGTTGAGCCTTTAACAGCCACTGTGGCCCCAATGAATGCTTCGCCGTTGGTTTCATCGGTCACATAGCCACTCACGGTAATCTTTTGTTTAATTCCTTGAGCGTTGACTTTGGTAAGCAACCCAAAAAATAAACAGACGATAAAAAATGTTCTAAGATACATCTACGTATGAGTTATTGATGATAAATAATGATACAAATCACAAGGTTTTCACTGTAGATATAAATCGCCATAGTTACTAAAAACCAGGTTTATAATTAACCTGGGTTAACTTTGGCAAAAGGCAAAAACATTTGGCAGACCGATGTAGTTGAAGTTTACGACTTTATTAATAATTATATTCATGTCAGTAGAAAATAAAGACATTCTCATTAACCTCCTAGCTTCCCTTGCCCCTTTATCTGAGGAGGAGCGTCAGCTACTACGGAATGTCATTACCAGAGGGAAATACCGGACCAAAGATTATATTCTGATAGAAGGCGATGTTTGTACGAATATTTTTTTTATCACCAAGGGCATTGCCCGCTTTGGTCTTACTGATGATAGCGGAGCAGAGAGTACACTCAAGTTCAGAGCAGAGAACGAGTTTATTACCGATTACGGGAGCTTTTTGACTAATAAACCTTCCGAACGTTTTATTGAGGCAATAGAAGACCTGGAGTGTCTTAAACTCGATAGGGTTGCCCTCCAGACGATCTACGAGAATGTCAGATATGGTGATAGAATAGGTCGGATCATTGCCCAAAATTTATTTTTAGAAGCTAATCAACGTATCGAGAATATGTACAAGCTCACTCCCGAAGAGCGTTATTTACGTATGGTAAACTCCAATGGCAAACTACTTAATAGAATTCCTCAGTCATATATAGCCTCTCACATTGGAGTACTTCCCCAATCGTTAAGCAGAATTAAGCGACGCTTTATGACTCAGTAATATCTCGCTTAATCTTTTTAGTATGTAGATACTGATCAAAAAAGACACTGCTGATATACTATAACCACGACGAATCATTCAGCTAGAGACACGCTCAAGACCATGTTCATTCCTGTAATCATCTTGATGGTCATATTGTCAACTCATTTAGTAAAGTATTTATAACTCGCTTGTTCATAAAGAGTATTTGCTGTCAGGTATATTAGATCACTGGGTTTGTTCTGTCCATCGGTGCACGCAATATGTCCGGAATCGGACATTCTGTGTAGCTATAAAGTGCGTTTAAAGCCATTTCAGGGCACTTTTTGCCTTTGGCACAGCAGTTGAAATAGGTATAGTGTATTTAACTTAAAACAATATTTACCCAAAAATCTTAATTCTCATGACTACTTTAGTAAACACCCCCAGCACTTTATTCATTGACACTGAGTTTGCCGCTATTCCTTATTCAGAAGCAACATTAACACTAAATGAAAAATTAGGGATGCGAAGAAATACCACTCCGTTTTCAGGAATGGAAACCGGAAAGTTTAGAAAGCTATTTGATCGCCATAGAACTGCTTTCCGACGCTAGCCGAAGGCAAAGGGTACGAGGTAGAGGGTAAAAGGTAAAGACACCTAACCATTTGTCTATGCCTGAAATAGGTTGACCGAATTTGCGGTATAAACCTAGCGTTAAAA
>CAKZYJ010000360.1 GCA_937884755.1 uncultured Flammeovirgaceae bacterium | reverse complement strand
TAGAATCGGATAAAGCTACGTTTGAACTGACGGCTGAAGCCGAAGGTACCCTACGTATTGTAGCCCAGGTGGGCGATACGCTCGAGATTGGAACCTTAGCCTGCCGTATTGAAGTAGGCCAGCAGACTGAGGCCACTCAATCTGCCGGATCATCACCCATAGCAGCCTCGAGCCAACCTGCAACCGAAGAAAGTAAAACTGATACCTCAAGTAACGGACAGTCGTACACGACCGGACATGCTTCACCGGCAGCAGCCAAAATACTGGCCGAAAAAAATATTGATCCGAAAGACGTAAAGGGGACAGGACGCGATGGGCGCATTACGAAGGAAGATGCCATTGAAGCCAAAAAGTCTGCACCTAAGCCAGCCGAGGCTCCCAAAGAACAAGCAGTGGAGACTCCGGCAGAAAGTGCTCCGGTTGTGGCCGGAGAGCGACAGCAGCGCCGTGAGAAGATGACTACGCTTCGTAAGACTATCTCCCGCCGATTGGTAGCCGCCAAAAACGAAACGGCTATGCTCACTACCTTCAACGAAGTGGACATGAAGCCAGTGATGGACCTGCGGAAGAAGTACAAGGAAATGTTTAAGGAGAAGTACGAAGTGGGCCTCGGGTTTATGTCGTTCTTCACTAAAGCTGCTTGTCAGGCCTTGCAGGAGTGGCCCGCTGTAAACGCCATGCTCGATGAGAATGAAATCATATACAATGACTACTGCGATGTCTCTATTGCGGTTTCATCTCCCCGAGGACTAGTGGTTCCCGTTATTCGTAATGCGGAAAAGCTTTCGTTTGATCAAGTGGAGAAAGAAGTAGTTCGCTTAGCAGTAAAGGCCCGCGACGGTAAGCTGAGCATTGAGGAGATGACGGGCGGAACGTTTACGATTACCAACGGAGGTATTTTCGGCTCTATGCTTTCTACCCCGATCATTAATCAGCCGCAGTCGGCCATTCTAGGAATGCATAATATTGTGGAGCGCCCGGTAGCCATCAATGGCGAGGTAGTCATTCGGCCGGTAATGTACGTGGCCCTTTCCTATGACCACCGTATTGTGGACGGACGAGAATCGGTAAGCTTCCTGTACCGTATTAAGGAGCTAATTGAAGATCCAACGCGGTTACTTCTTGGAATATAGCGCATAGAATCGTAAGGACTCTAATTCTTTACCATCACTGTAAGCTGTCAGTCCAACAACAGTTTTATGAAGAAGATCATTCGTGGCTACGTTGCCGCATATAATAATTTTGATGTTCCGGGCATGATCCGGCACCTGAGCGATGATATAGTTTTCCAGAATGTTTCCGGGGGAGAAGTAACGTTGGAACTAACCGGCAAAGATGCTTTTAGAGAACAAGCTGAACAGGCTTCCAAGCTATTCAAGAGTCGAAAACAAACAATAGATGATATTCAGATCCTGGATAACGTGGCTGAAGTGCTAATTAATTATGAGGGCGTTCTCGCCCAGGATTTACCCAACGGTCTAAAAGCGGGCGATCTCCTTCGTCTTCAAGGCAAGTCTGTTTTTACTTTTTTAAAAAACAAGATTGTTAAGCTTCGAGATGAAAGTTAATCAACAACCACTTTCAGGCACTCTGAGTCTAATATTCACTATTGCCATTTAACTACCCAATACGCCTAGTCAGTAATGAAATTTCCAGAGCCTTTTGTTTGTTCATAAGCAGGAAAACAGGAATTCGCGGGGTAGAATCTCGCTTTCGTAGTGGGGTTTATTATCTTTGCCTCGCTGCACTACAGCGCACCTGTAAATTAGCTAACTATTAATCAGAAATACTTTATGGATTTTGATGTAACAGTCATTGGTTCCGGTCCGGGCGGCTACGTAGCGGCCATTCGCTGCGCCCAACTTGGTATGAAAACTGCTATTGTAGAGAAGTACAACGAACTAGGCGGCACCTGCCTCAACGTTGGCTGTATCCCCTCCAAAGCATTACTAGATTCTACCGAACACTTTCATAACGCTCACGAGCATTTTGCCGAGCACGGCATTGATTTAAACGACTTGAAAGTAGACCTGCCCCGCATGATAGAGCGCAAGCGCGGAGTAGTAAAGCAGACAACCGACGGAATCGATTTCTTAATGAAGAAGAATAAGATTACCGTATACCACGGCATGGGTTCTTTCAAGGATAAAACTACCATTGAAGTGAAGAAAGATGACGGTAAAACTGAGTCATTCACTTCCAAGAATACGATTATTGCCACGGGTTCTAAGCCTTCCAGTCTGCCCTTTATTGAAATTGACAAAAAGCGGATTATTACTAGCACCGAGGCCCTCGAGTTGCAGAAAGTACCTAAGCATATGATTATCATCGGCGGGGGATATATTGGTTTGGAGTTGGGTTCCGTTTACGCCCGACTCGGTTCTAAGATTACGGTGTTTGAGTACATGGATAGAATCACTCCGCTAATTGACATCACCCTTTCTAAAGAACTCACTAAAGTGCTGAAAAAGCTAGATTTTGATTTCCGGCTCAAGCATAAAGTGACTTCGGTAAAAAGTACCAGCCGACAGGTGACGGTGACTGCCGAAGACAGCAAAGGCGAAACCGTAGAAGTGAAGGGTGATATTTGCCTGGTAAGCGTAGGTCGCCGTCCGTACACCGACGGGTTAGGATTAGAAAATATTGGTCTGGAAGTCAACCAGCAGGGTAAGATTACAGTAGACGATCATCTGAAAACCAAACTGGACAACATCTACGCCATTGGCGATGTGATTGATAAAGGCCCAATGCTGGCTCATAAAGCCGAAGAAGAAGGCGTGTACGTAGCCGAACTACTTGCCGGACAAAAGCCTCATCTGAAAAATCTGTTAATACCAAGTGTGGTGTACACCTGGCCCGAAGTTGCGAGTGTGGGCTACACCGAAGAGCAACTGAAAGAGCAAGGTCGTAAATACAAATCTGGCTCATTTCCGTTTAAAGCTTCCGGACGCGCCCGCGCCAGCATGGATACCGACGGACTGGTAAAAGTATTAGCCGATGCTGAAACCGATGAAATACTCGGCGTACATATGATCGGCCCCCGCGCAGCGGATATGATTGCCGAAGCCGTAGTAGCCATGGAGTACCGTGCCTCGGCAGAAGACATCGCTCGTATGTCACACGCCCACCCCACCTTCACTGAAGCTATGAAAGAAGCTAGTTTAGCTGCTACTGAGAATCGGGCGTTGCATATATAAGGTTGTGTGGTATTTGGGTGTTAGGGTGTTTGAGTTCTAATCTATTAGCTTTTTAGTCAACAAAAGACTAATGATGAGTTTGAAGCGCACTGGAATCTTTATCGGTC
This sequence comes from uncultured Flammeovirgaceae bacterium, assembly GCA_937884755.1. Classification (GTDB taxonomy): domain Bacteria; phylum Bacteroidota; class Bacteroidia; order Cytophagales; family Cyclobacteriaceae; genus Tunicatimonas. Next base: position 13,023 of record CAKZYJ010000360.1, on the reverse strand, counting down.
TTACCATAGTTATCCTAGCAGTTGGGGCAGTCATGTACATCATGTACCAAATCCATGATCGACCACAAAAACCCTCCAGACCTTATCCGTACTATACAGAAGACGTAGCATTTGAGAATAGCTCGGCAGGCATCACATTGGCAGGAACACTGACATTGCCATCGGCTCAGGGAAACTTTCCGGCAGCTATTCTAATTTCTGGAAGTGGCCCTCAAAACCGAGATGAAGAGATTGCTGGGCACAGACCCTTTCTAATCATTGCCAACCATCTGACAAAACAAGGAGTAGCCGTTTTGAGGTGTGATGACCGAGGCGTTGGTCAATCCACCGGTGACTTTCAAGCCGCTACGACAGCCGATTTCGCGACAGATGTAGCTGCTTCTATCCAATTCTTAAAAAGCAGAAAAGAAATCAACACTGATAAAATAGGTTTGATCGGCCATAGCGAAGGCGGAATGGTCGCCCCTTTGGTAGCCTCTAAGTCCGAGGATGTAAGTTTTATGGTTATGCTGGCTGGCCCCGGGATTGACTTAGTAGAAGTCATAATGATGCAGAAAGAACTAGTCTCCAGAGCTGATGGTGTTTCGGAATCTGATATTAAAAAATGGGTACTACCCGTGCATGAGAAAGCATGTCGCATGATAACGACCTACACTGACACTGCTGCCCTAAAGGCTGACCTGAAAGTCCTCATTGAAAAGGCCTATGATAAAAGCCCGCCTGATTTAATGCCCTCGGACATACCGAAGGAAGAGGTAATCTCAACGCAGGTTAAATACTGGTCATCAGACTGGTACAGATATTTTCTGAAGTATGATCCAGCAGCAGTACTGGAGAAGGTAAGCTGTCCTGTCCTCGCTTTGAACGGAGAGAAAGATTTGCAAGTAACCCCTGAGGAAAACCTTTCCGCAATTGATAATGCGTTTAAAAAAGGAGGTAATACAAATGTGACGGTCAAAGAGTTGCCGAATCTTAATCATCTTTTCCAAAATTGTGAAACCGGATCTCCCGAAGAATACGAAAAAATTGAGGAGACTTTCTCGCCTATAGCATTAAAAGAAATGTCGGACTGGATTCTAGAGCAAGTACAGTAGTAAGTTGGCTAACGAGACGTAAGTGCTATGCTACAGCGAAGCCTTTACCAGTCGTGAATATGTGATTTGAACAAGGAAGTAACTGAACATTTGAATATCTGAGCACCTGAACACATTAACACTCAAACACCTTAAATGAAACATTGGATACTTTTCTATCTTAGCATAGTTCTTTTTGCATGCCAACCCCCGGAAACAAACGAAATTGCGGAAAAAGTAACTCCTTCTCAGTATGTAGATTCAACTAATCTGATTTACCAGATACTGGCGGAGCGGGAAAATTCGGTACTTGATTCAGTCATCAATCATCCCGAAACTTTTGAAATTCAAATACTTTACACGCAGATTGATCGCGACTCAGCGAATCGTCCCTCGTTTACTTCGCACTACTACGGTATTGATACTAACAATTATTTTTATCCGGCTAGTACAGTAAAGATGCCTGCTGCATTTCTGGCATTAGAAAAACTGAACGAACTAAACGTTGACGGACTAACCAAATACTCCACCATGCTCACCGATAGCGCGGCGGACGGGCAGACCCGAGTAACCGAAGACCTTACCTCAGAAAGCGGGATGCCGTCGGTGGCGCACTACATCAAAAAGATATTTTTGGTAAGCGATAACGATGCTTTTAATCGGCTGTACGAATTCTTAGGACAAGAATATCTCAACGACCAACTCCACGAGAAGGGCTACGACCAACTACACGTCATTCATAGGTTAGCAATTTTCAATACTCCAGAACAAAATCGCCGGACGAATCCAGTTTCCTTTTACGATAACGCGGACATTCTGTACCAGCAAGAACTAGTAGAAAGCAGTCGCGACTTCCGGATGCAGACTCAGAACCTTCGTAAAGGCGTAGGGTTTATGAGGAATGATTCGCTGATTAATGAGCCGAAGGATTTCAGTCAGAATAATTTCGTTGCGGCTCGCACCTTGCAGGATATGCTGAAAGCCATCATTTTTCCTGATGCAGTGCCCGAAGAACAGCAGTTCAATCTTACCGAAGACGATTATCAGTTTTTGTACCGCTACATGTCGCAACTTCCGTCCGAGACCACCTTTCCCAACTATGCTGCCGATACTACCGAAGATTACTACGATAGTTACGTTAAATTCTTTCTCTTTGGTGACACCAAGGAATCGCTACCTAAAAATATTCGCATCTTCAATAAAATCGGGATGGCATATGGTTACCTGACCGATAATGCCTACGTGATAGATTTTGAGAGCAATACCGAATTTCTGCTGACAGCGGTAATTTACGTGAACAAGAACCAGATTCTGAACGATGGTGTTTACGAGTACGATGATGTGGGTATCCCATTTCTAGCTGATTTGGGCCGAGCCATCTTCGAGTATGAACTAGCCTGCGACCGACCTAACCTTCCCGATTTAAGTAGATACCAAGTGACGTATGATAAAAGTAACGAAGCTATGTAGCTATCTGATCCTAATAGGTATGATAGTCGCTTGTTCCGAACCCCGACCATCTCTGAGCGAACGTACTCTTCCTATTATCGATAGCATTAAGACCGAATACGCTCCCGATAAGCGGGTAGCTTTGTTCGCTATTGAGTCAACGGAAAAAGGTGATACACTGGTTTTAAACGGTGAAACCGATCAGCCTCAGGCAAAGCAAAAACTATTGGCAGCCTTAGATACTACCGGAATTATCTATCAAGATAGTATTCAAACGCTACCTGAAGCTTCACTGGGCGAAGATACTTTAGGCGTAGTTTCCATTTCGGTCGCCAACATCCGTTCTCAACCCAAACATTCAGGCGAACTGGCTACTCAGGCTACGATGGGCACCCCACTGCGAATCTTGAAAAAACAGGGTGATTGGCATTTAGTGCAAACTCCCGATAAGTACATTAGTTGGATGCAGGGCAGCTTTCAACCCATGAATGCTGATACTTTTCAGACTTGGCAAGAAGCCAATAAAATCATTTATACCAATCCCTACGGCTTTGCCTATCTGGATGAAAATATGGAGCATACCGTTTCTGATCTAGTGATGGGCAACATCATGCAAGTAAAAGATGAAAACCGAGGCGTGTACTGGGTGGAACTACCCGACGGGCGGGAAGCCTACGTGAAGCGAAATGAAGCAGTTATGTTGAATGATTGGCTCACTGAGGTGAAAGCTACGGAAGAGTCGGTGGTAGAAACCGCCTTTCAGTTGATGGGTGTTCCCTACTTATGGGGTGGTACTTCCGCTAAAGGAGTGGATTGCAGTGGCTACACTAAAACCATCTACTTTATGAACGGTAAGGTGCTTCCCCGGGATGCTTCTCAGCAGGTACACGCTGGTGAGTTAGTAGACGAAAATAAAAACTTCAAAAATCTCCGTCCCGGCGATTTACTCTTCTTCGGACGAGCGGCTACTGACAGCACCCGCGAACGAGTTACCCACGTAGGTATGTGGATCGGCAACGATGAGTTCATTCACTCGCCTGGTTTAGAAGCCCACGTAAAAATCAGCAGCATCGATCCCGAATCGAAACACTACGATGAATTCAACCTGAACCGCTATCTCCGCACTAAACGCATGCTTACCAGCAACCGCGACATTCTGACCTTAAAGGATGTCAAGTTATTCTAGGTTTTGTATCTTTCTTGTATGGATTTCAAGAAACAATTAGAAGCATTTCAATCTGAGACCTGTCGCCGATTTAATTCCATTGACGCAAAACTATCTTTGAAGGATAACATTACTGACATACAGACTGAGTTTAAAGAAGTTAGTATGTCGGTAGATAACGTATATGAATTTATGGGCAAGATGCCTAATCTTCAGAACGAAGAAATAGGCGATATCAAACGACGGTTAACTAAGCTTGAGCAGTCTTTCTGATCTACTGTTTCTCTTGTTATTATGTTGGTGCCCATATAATGACTATACTGAATGAAGCATACTTCAATATTAGTTTTTTCATTCCTTCTCTTTAGTCTGAATCTAGTTGGTCAAAATCGTGTAATTCATGGAAGAGTGCTTTCGGAAGACTTAGAACCTTTGCCAGGATTACAAATCCGCAACTCGAGCGATTCAACACTCGGAAAAACGAATATGGATGGTTACTTCGAAATTAGTATAAATCAACAAACGGATAGTTTATTTTTTTGCTACATAGGAATGGAATGGGCAAGTATTAGATTAACAAGGGGTTGTAATCTAATAGAAGTTTTAATTATGTATGATGTTCTTTATCATTACATATCATCTAAAAAAGTAGACCGTCTTCGTAAAAGAAGATACGACGGTTTGACTAAAAAACATCATAATGCTGTACAAGACGGTCTGTTTAGTAGTAACGAGCTCTGCTATGATAGATCATTTGAACCACATAAACCTGTGCTAGATACTATCAGCAAAGACTTAAAATTGCAAAGAGAAGAAATCAAAAAAGCTTTTAAAGCATTGAGTATTGCAGATACAATTAAGATCCCTTATTCAGGAACTTGGAGATACGACGGGACAGATAGAACTGCCTTATTTCCTTTTTCTTATGTGGTCACTGGAAATAACTTCGATTGCATTCTCAAAGGAAGGATAATAGAAAAGAGTAAAAGAAAAGGGAGCTATAACATCATTTACGAAGTTCTTGACATTAGTGGATGCAAGTATCAAAATATCGCACTTGATAGACAAGAAGTATTCCTTGGAGATACAATTGTTCACAACATGAAATATTTTGAACTTCTATGGGAAAAATGATCATGGTCGCCAATAGATAATAAAGCCTATACTGGGCTTGGTCGGGCTGGAAAGCTTTTAGCAACTTAAATTTATCGTGTGCTGCGGACACTTTTACGCTGTTTAACCAGCACGGTTTTTATCTAGACGAAGGGGGAGCTTCTTATTTCTACCTATAGGGTACTTAGTTGTTCCAACCTCCTGAAAGCATAAAACAGTGAGGCTACTTGCATGGATTGTACCAACTTGTTTTCGTAGAGTAACTGTTTGACTCCCTCTAATGGCATTAGTATTACTTCAATTTCTTCTCCGGTATCTAATTTTTGCTCGGCGGTTTTGCGGGCGTTAAGACAAAGAAAGGAGATTGACAGATTATTATGGTTGGCTGGATTGGGCGATACTCGGGCGATTTCTTCCCAATTCTCTCCGATATAACCCGTTTCTTCTAATAGCTCCCGCTGTACCGCTTCCATTTCTGGTTCACCGGGGTCTACCGCTCCGCCGGGTAGTTCCAGAATAGCTTCCCCGTAAGCATGGCGGTACTGGCGAATTAGCACAATTTCCCGCTCGGAAGTGATGGCAGTGACGTTCGCCCAATTGGGATACTCCAGCGTATAGTAAGGTTCAATAATCTGTCCGTTCGGCATTTGGCAGACATCTGCTCGTACCTTAATCCAACGGTCTTGCAGTAGGTACTTTTGGGAGAGAGTTTTCCAGTTTAGATTTTTCAAGGAATGAAAATTAGTTTCTCATGCAAGATATACTTTCTAGCGGTGAGCTAATAATCATTTTTTCCAGAGCCGTTTATTTACTACGCGCTCGATCACTTCTTCGCGATGATTGCGGCTGATAGGAATACGGTGCGACTGGATAACGACTTCGTGGTTCTCAATGGCTTCTATTTTCGGAACAGAAACTATATACGATTTGTGCACTCGGATAAAATCCTGATGCTCCAATTTCTCCTCTACATTTTTAAGGTACAGTAGTGTCATATACTTGCCGTGGATGGTATGAATCACTACGTAGTTCTGCATGGCCTGCACGTACAGTATATCGTTGAAGTAGATACGCTCATACTTATTATCACACTTAATAAAAAAGTAATCGGTATCCGAGTTATTTGGCAAGGCATTCGGAGCAGTTGCCGGATGAAGTAATTGGTGGTAGTCCTTAGCCTTGGTTACTGCCTTAAAAAAGCGCGTGAACGTGATCGGCTTAAGTAGATAATCCAAAACATCTAGCTGAAAGCCTTCTAGTGCGTAGCTAGGATAGGCCGTAGTAATAATCACCAAGGGAGGATTTTGAGTCATTTTCAGGAACTCAATACCACTGAGTACTGGCATCTGAATATCGAGAAAAATTAGATCAATCTCGTGTTCGTCTAGCAATTGGGTCAGCACTACCGGATTATTACCTGATCCTACCAGTTGCAAGAATTCTACTTCGCGCACATAATTAGCGATACATTCCCTGGCCAGTGGCTCATCATCAATCGTTACGCATTTTAGTACCATTCAAATACTGTTTTCTTTTAGAAGAAGGTCATGCTGCATTGCGTGAGCCTGCGACTGAAGCTCAAGCGTAAGATAGACTTTGAATTGCTGATCGTCTGTTTGTACTGACAAATCATAGTGTTCAGGGTAAAGTAAATCCAGGCGGCGGCGCACATTCTTTAGCCCGATACCACCGTAGTGGCTCATCACATCCAATGACTCACTCAGCTCAGTCGTGCTATTCGCAATATTTGCGTGTAATCGGTAACCCTTCAATTCTATGCTAATAGAAATCCAGTTGGAATCGTCCGGATGTTGAGATACATGCTTAAAGGCATTTTCCACAAAGGGCATTAGAATGAAGGGAGCAATAGTCAAAGTACCTGAACGAAGTGGCTCAAGATATACGCGCACCTCAACGTGATGGTCTTGCCGAAGTTTTGCCAGTTCAATGAAGTTTTCCAGATACGCTAACTCCCGATCCAAAGGAATTCGCTGCTCGTTGCATTCGTACAACTGATAACGCAATAAGTCCGAAAATTTAGCGAGTGAGTCGGAAGCCTCATCCGGGTTTTTATGAATAAGTACAAAGATGGAGTTGATAGTATTGAACAGAAAGTGCGGATTGAACTGTGATTTGAGGAACTTTAGCTCGGTTTCCAGTTTTTCTTTTTCCAGGGCTTGTTGCTTCCGCTCTAAGGCTTGTTGCTTTCGCTGAGCCTGTACCCAGTTTTTGGTGAGTTTAATACTCATCGCCAGCGTCATACTCGCTACCGTAGAGGGAAGCGCATTAGTTTTAAAGAGAAAGAAATACTGATCGGGACTTACTTGGTACAGCTCCTGAAAGGTTTGATCTGACCACCAGGCACTTGCATAATAACCACTAGTGATGAAGGCAGCCGTGCTTACACAAGTCAGTATCAATAGGCTCACGTATTCGCCATATCGTCCTTTTTCCAAGAACTTCGGGATCAGGTAGTACAGATTGAAGTATACGCCCACCGCCTGAAAAAATACGTAGAAAACGTACTTAAATGAGTATACCGAGAAGAAGATGCTGTTCACCGCTTCCCAAGCATTACCAATACGTAAGGCCCACCACAGATAATGGTAGAGCATCCAAAATAGCAAATGATAAAGCTTATACTTAAAGAACCATTCGTAGCGAGGATTATTCATAAACAAAAAGGCATATCATTTTCAATATCGTCAACAGTAACGCAGCGTACAACCCGAAAGATATTCGCACTCTTCAGAAATACTGCTATAACGATTCAGAACATATCAATTTGCACAAATTCTAAGCAATCTGCACTATCCAAAATATGATTTGCAGGGAATAGTTGATTAAGTGTCGGCATATGTTGACGAACGGTTGTAAACCCTATTTTTCGCTACATCTAAAGCTATTTTTCGCTCACTTTGTCATTCATCAAGTTTCTCTTACCACTGAGCATGTAGATTTTGAGAAGCCTCCGAGCTGGATTTGATTTGATCCGTAACCAAAAATCAAATTCATGCGAGTTCCTTTAATCCTCACTTTCCATCTCTTCTTTTCCTACGCGAATGCTCAAAATGAAGGGACAATCATTTCGAGGGCGGTTGAGCAACAGATCCAAAAATTATCTGAGCTACGAACTGCTGCTGAAAAAAACGATGATCTTGACAACTGGCTGACCTACTACGATGAAGCTGCGATTAGTATGCCCGAGTACCAACCTACTCTGACGGGTATCGATGAAATCTCTGCATTCTACCAACAGATTTTCCGCCGACAAGATATTAGTATCCTTCAAAGAAGGACCGAAGAATTTGTTCGCCTTGATAGTACGTTTGTTGAGATTGGCGTCTTCACTAAGGAATATACTGACTTAGAATTGGACACTACTTTCAACCAAAACGGTAAGTACTGGAATGTTTGGGGAGTTCAACCAGATGGCAGCTTATCACTTAAAGGCGAGTCCTACGGCTTTTTCCATCCGGTTGAGCATCCGGAAGCATTAACTGTTGAATTATCCTCTGAGCAATCTTCAGCGGAAGCTTTTTACTCTAGTCAAAAAATCCCCCTGGAACTGCGGGCTTACAGCGCACTTGGGGCAAAGTACGTCACCCTTCGCTCTGGTGAGTTGCGATCAGAACTCTATGCCGACGATGCCAAATTTATGCATTTTCAAGAACCAACCGTGAGTGGCATTGACGAAATAAAGCCTTACCTGATCAAGTATAACCAAGGCGATGTAACGATTGATTTTATAGAAACCTCTACCTACCACTACGAAGCGACCGATGACCATATCCTCGCATACACCAAATTCAAGGTAAAATGGACTGTCCCTAACTTCTCGGGAAGAACTGAAGGAAAAGGCATTCGAATTTGGCAACGGCAAGCCGACCACTCACTCAAAATATTCCGGCTAATCGGCTCCCATAACCATCTGGATTAACTACTAGACAAGAATACTACAAAAGGGAAGTTTTGCCGGACCTGTTCCGGCATCTCCCTCCTACTATGCAGGAGTCCCCGGAACAAGTCCGGGGACACATATAATCAAAAATACCCTAAAAAATGCCCATAAAAACAATCATACTCATTTGGCTATTCGGCTGGTTCATGCAACCTGTGCTAGCCCAACTATCTGGAAAAGTGACTGACACCACCGGAGAGGCACTGCCGTTTGTAAATGTCCTACTACTCAATGCGGCTGATTCGGCACTGGCGAAGGGAGCCATCACTGATGAATCTGGAACCTACGTTTTGGAAGGTGTAATCTCTGGAAATTATCTTCTCCAGCTTAGGGCAGTAGGATGGCAGACCTATGAGTCTGACCCTTTTGACGTAGCAAACGGCAAACGAAAAGATTTCGGAGCCCAAATACTGCGTGAAAATACCCAGCAATTGAGCGAAGTAGTTATTCAAGCGGAAAAGCCTCTGTTTCAGCAGGAGATAGATCGAACCGTTGTTAACGTTGAGAGTAGCGTAATGACTAAAGGAAGTTCAGCTTTACAAGTACTAGAACGATCACCCGGAGTATCATTAGATCACCAAAACGGCGGCATTATGCTCAACGGCCAAAGCGGAGTAGCCGTGATGATAAACGGAAAACTAATGCGCTTACCCGTAGCTCAGGTAGTAGCGATGCTGAATGGTATGAGTGCGGATAATATTGAGACAATAGAATTACTAACCAGCCCCCCCGCCAAATACGATGCTGAAGGAAGTGCCGGAATAATCAATATTATACTTAAGGAAAATAAGGAAGTCGGCACTACGGGCACGCTATCTGTCACCGGAGGACTGGGTGTAGGTGAGAAAGCAGCAACCAGCATCAATCTATCTCACAGCAATAGTAAAGTCAACGTCTACGGTTCATACTCCTTTCTGCACGATCGTAGCTACAGCGATTTATGGGTAAGAGGAGACCAAGATATGCCGGATCTGGGTGGTGAATTGGATGTGTATTTTCTAAACACCACCCATTTAGTATCTGACAACCACAACGCTACGCTAGGTCTGGAAGCTTATTTAGGAAATACGACCATCAGAGTTAATACTGCCTACAATCATAGCCAGGTATTTTCTGAACGAGCCAATCGGGGCGAGTATACTCCCATACAAGCCCCTTTTCTACTGATGGAAGCCAGTATTGATGCAACCAATCGCTGGAAAAATAGCAATACTTCTCTATTCCTGGAAAAGGACCTGAATGAAGGAGAGAAACTGAATTTCAACGCTGATTATTTGTACTACAAAAACGAAAACCCATCCGATATTTCCACTCGTTTTTCCGACCAAGCCTCTAATGAGGTTAGCCCTGAAGGCAACATTTTCGCTAACCGCCAACGCGGTATTGCGAATACTCCAATCCACGTAGGAGTGATCAGTCTAGACTATACGAAGCAGTGGAGCGATAAGCTGCGCTTAGAAACCGGAGTAAAGAGAGCGTACACCCGCAGCAACAGTTTATCAAGAATAGAGAACTGGGAAGATAATCGGTGGGTAAACACCTCCCGCACCTCCAACAATATTGCGATGCGAGAACGGATTGGAGCAGCCTACGCATCTTCTTCCTGGCAAATAAGCCCATCCGCTGAATTGAAGGTAGGAGTCCGCTACGAATATTCCCACACCTATACCGATGCTGAAAAAGAAGAAAATGAGATTGACCGAAGGCTCGGAAAACTGTTCCCTAGTTTGTTTTTTTCTAAAAAAGTAAGTGATCACACCACCTGGCAATTATCTTACACCAAAAGAATTAGTCGTCCTACCTATAACGACCTGGCGTCTTACCTTACGTACAGTGGCCCAATGTCGGTTTTTACCGGAAACCCTCTGTTGCAACCTACCATTACCAATAATGTAAAAGTAGGCTATATCTACCGCGGATACTCGTTTTCGGTACTAGCTGGTCGTGACGATTACCCTATCGCCCGTTTCCAACTGACCGAAAACCCGGAACGTGATCTGCTGTATGTAGCTCCTCAAAATCTAAAGTATCAGAACAACCTCACCTTCCAAGCCGATATTCCTATTTCAATCACCGACTGGTGGACTATAAATCAGGGATGGATGGGTGGTTGGCGTCAATTTGAGTTAGATTATACTCCGGTACCCACTGCCAAAACCTACTTTGCTTATTCGGTGTACGGTAATCAGACCATTAAGCTTCCTCGCCAGTTTTTTGTGGAAATTTCTGGATGGTACAATTCGCCTTCTTATAACGGATCAGTAAAGGTTGGTGGATTTGGAATGCTGAATGTGGGAGTGAAAAAAGAACTAAGTAATAATCGAGGAAGCTTTCAGATATCAGTTACTGATTTGTTGCAATCTATGCAGATCAGATCTCGGTTCGGAGGCCTGACCGAAGAAGCCTTTGCGATAAATACCCACACCAACTATCGCACCGAATCTGCCCGATCCCGCATCATCAAACTTACCTACTCCCGATCATTCGGCAACAGTGAAGCATCCAACAAACGACCTCGAGTCCGTAGGTCACGAGAAGAAGAAAATAGGATAATAAAGTAGGAACATGATTAATCATGTTCCTACTTTATTATCTCACACTTTAGCAAAATGATGATAGAATAACGAAATAGTTTCTATGCCTTTTAGGAAGTTGAAAACACCATAGCTTTCGTTGGGGGAGTGGATGGCATCTTCATCTAGTCCAAAGCCCATCAGCAACGAGTCAATACCTAACTCCTTTTGGAATAGCGATACAATGGGAATGCTACCACCTTCTCGGGTTAGAAAAGGCTCTTTGCCCCAGGCATCCTGAAAGGCTTTTTTGGCCGCTTCAATCGCGGGAGAATCTGTAGGAACAACGGCTGGTTCACCACCGTGATGGGGAGTTACTTTCACCTCAACCGTATCGGGAGCGATGGATTTAAAATGCTGAGTAAACAGTTCATCAATTTCGTCGGGATGCTGGTTGGGAACCAGGCGCATAGAGATTTTGGCGTAGGCTTTGGCAGGTAAAACGGTTTTAGCTCCTTCGCCAGTATAACCACCCCAAATGCCATTTACATCCAGCGTAGGCCGAATACCAATTCGCTCCAAAGTAGTATAACTGTCTTCACCCGCTAGTTCCTGAACCCCTAGTTCCTGCTTGTATTTCTCATCATCCTGCGGGGCTCGGTTGATTTCCGCCCGCTCCGTTTGGCTCAATTCAACTACCTTATCATAAAAGCCCGGAATAGTCACTTTACCTTGCGCATCGTGCAAAGAAGCTATCATCTGGCAGAGAACATTAATGGGGTTAGCAACTGTGCCACCAAACATACCCGAGTGTAAATCGATTCTCGGTCCGGTAACTTCTACTTCCATGTAGCTTAGTCCCCGCAAACCTACCGTAATGGAAGGATTTTCATTATCGATAATTCCAGTGTCCGAGATCAGTACTACGTCCGCTTGCAGTCTTTCACGGTTATCTTTTACAAATCCGGCTAAGTGGCTAGACCCTACCTCCTCTTCACCTTCAATCATAAACTTTACATTGCAGGGTAGGGCATCGTTAGCAATCATGGTTTCCAATGCCTTTACATGCATGTACATCTGTCCCTTGTCATCACTGGCACCTCGGGCGTAAATTTTCCCATCCCGTACTTCCGGCTCAAAGGGAGGCGATTTCCAGAGTTCGTAGGGGTCGGCAGGCTGCACATCGTAATGACCGTAGACTAATACCGTTGGCTTACTGGGGTCAACTAGTTTTTCAGCGTAAACAATAGGGTAGCCTTCGGTTTCAATAACTTCAGCCACATCAACGTTGGCTTCTAACAGTCGTTCTTTTACAAAATCGGCGGTTCGTCGTACATCCTCTTGAAATTTGGAATCTGTGCTCACTGAAGGGATTCGCAAGAGATCAAATAACTCTTCTAAGAAACGATCCTGGTTTTCCTCAACGTAGGTTTGAAACGTAGACATATTATTAGTGTTTTGGTGCTAAGTGTTATCGTGTTATTGACCGTAGTATTCTAAGCTTTTTGGCATTTTATGAGGCTATCCCATTTACTTGTCTATGGAAGAAAGCTGACGATCAATATCATCAATTGTTTTTTCTATTTCATTTTCTCGCCAGAGCGGGTTTTTAATGCCATCAGCATGGTTTGCTCTGGTTCCCAAATGAAAAACTCGCATTAATACCTCAAAATACGGGATTAGCTGTTTCTCTCCTACTGTCAAAGGTCGTATTTGTTCGTATCCTTCCAAAAATTTGGCTTTATTTTG
>CAKZYJ010000359.1 GCA_937884755.1 uncultured Flammeovirgaceae bacterium | reverse complement strand
GGTCAAACGTTACCCGTCGAATGAGCTTTTCTTTGGTAGCCCGTTCGTTGGGTGTAAAGCCTTTCTCTTCTAACTTGGCGAGTACAAATTGGTCAACATCGTTATTAGGCCAGGCCTTTTGTTGTACTTCCGGCAGTTCAGATTTTTCCGGTTTAATAAATGACCAGTGGGGCTCATATTCGGCTCCTTCCTCAATCCAGCGGGTCAATATTGCCTTTTCGTATTCGTTTAGGGTGAGATTCGACTCCGGCGGTGGCATTTGCTCTTCGGGATCGTCGGTAAAAATACGGTCTACCAATTCGCTGCGGTGGGGTTTGCCGGGAACAATAGCATGGTTGCCGCTTTCCAGCTTGGCAAACGCCAGTGTTTCATCACTCAGGCTGAGTCCGGCCTCAATAGCGGCTTTATCCGGCCCATGGCAGGCAAAACAGCGATCAGACAGAATCGGCTTGACGTGGAAGTTATAGCTGATCTCTTCGGGCAACTGCTGGGCAACCTCCGGATCAATTTTCTTGCTCTGATTGCAGCTCCACAGTAGCGAAATCAGTGAAAAAAATACCAGGCTTCTAATCATAGGGAAAGTCGTTGCATTGACCCAACAATTTACAAAATTGCCGGGAAATATAGTTAGTCAACCTGACTGAGAAACGATTAGTTTCCGGGTTCTACCAATTGGGTTGAGGCTCAATTAGAAATTAACCAATCATAATTATTACCTTAGAGATCATAGTATTCTTTTTGATAAACCTAAGATTTTAATGAAGTCGAAAGGCTTAGTTGTTGGATTAGCCGGAGCCGTACTGATTGCACTGACGTTTTTTCTATTGCAGAACAGTAGGGAAGAAGTTAGTTATAACCAGCATATCCGCCCGATCATAAACAGCAAGTGTATTACCTGCCACGGGGGGGTAAAAAAATCAGCCGGGGTGAGTTTCCTGTTCCGGACGGAAGCCCTGGATACGGCCGAATCGGGCATTCCGGCCATTGTTCCGGGGGATGCGGAAAGTAGTGGTATGTTTCAGCGCATTACTCACCACGACCCCGAGTATCGGATGCCCTCGGATGGTGAACCACTTAGTGAAGAAGAAATTAAACTGATTGGCCGCTGGATTGACCAGGGAGCCGAGTGGGAAGACCACTGGGCCTACATTCCTCCCAAAACAGACATCAGCCCCCCGGAAGTAGAAAACAGCAGCATCCGAAATGACATCGACCGCTTCGTCTACGCCCAATTACAGGAGAATAACCTCACTCCGGCCCCGGAAGCGGAAAAAGAAGTCTTACTACGGCGACTATACCTGGATCTGACCGGCTTGCCCCCTACTCCCGAAGAGGCAGAAGCTTTTCTGAACGACTCCAGTGAAGATGCTTACGAAAGGTTGGTAGACCACCTACTGGCCTCGCCTCATTTTGGTGAACGTTGGGCGGCTATGTGGCTCGATCTGGCCCGTTACGCTGATACCAAAGGCTACGAGAAAGATCTCAACCGCTCCATCTGGAAGTACCGCGACTGGGTGATCAACGCCTTTAATCAGGATATGCCCTTTGATCAGTTTACGGTAGAGCAACTGGCCGGAGATTTACTTCCTCAGCCCGACCAGCGCCAGTTGATTGCCACGGCTTTTCACCGTAATACGATGGCTAATGATGAAGGCGGTACCGATAACGAAGAGTTTCGGGTAGCGGCGGTAGTAGAACGGGTAGGCACCACCTTTGAAGTTTGGCAAAGCACCACCATGGCCTGCGTACAGTGCCACAGCCACCCCTACGACCCTATCCGGCACGAAGAATTTTATCGCTTCATGGCTTTCTTCAACAATACGGAAGACCGCGACATCTACAACGAACAACCCAACCTGTTCACCTACGAGGAGAATACCGAAGAAGTAGAGAATATTCTGACTTGGTTTAAAGATCACCTGAAAGGCGAAGACGTTAATCTATCATCCGAAAGTCGGTTCCTGCACCAGCAAAAAGAAGAATTACTGTATCAGCTAGGCTACCGTAAGGTGGAAGCCGAACAGTACCAGGCTTCCAGTAAACTGATTGAACTACTGGCACCTGACCAGGATGTGGTCTGGCAGGTGCAGGACAGTTCCTGGATTATGTTTGAAAACGTGGATTTAAGTGAAGTAGAACGAATCTCTTTTCGCTGCGCGACCACGATCTCAGGAGGTTTTATCGAGGTGCGATTGGATTCACTCAACGGAAAGAAGATTGGGCAGACCGAAGTAACTACCACTGGACAGTGGAACCGCTGGGCTATGACCAAACCGGACGCCAGCCGATGGAAAGATTTTACCACGTCCATCATTCCGGTGAGTGGCAGGCGTGATGTTTACTACCTATTTAGAAAAAATCGCGATTTACAGCAGCACC
>CAKZYJ010000358.1 GCA_937884755.1 uncultured Flammeovirgaceae bacterium | reverse complement strand
ATGACTACCCTGCATGAAGTTGATAGAATAAGGTACCGAAGCGAATAACTGAACCCGCGGAGCGAGGCAAAATCGCCCCCAAAGTTCAAGTTGGTGATAGGAGTCATCAGAGTATTCCCGCTCCAGCAATTCGCTGTTGTGGTTCATTTGGGCAAAGAACGAACTGGGGTGCCACCGATCCCCGACAAAGTGTTTAGCAAACTGAGGCAAAATACCGAAGTAGTTACTCCCCAGCGAGCACCCGCACACATCACAGCCTAGGCTAGCCGTGAAGGACCCGGTAAATAGTAAGAAAGTGATACAGAATTTTTTCATAATGTTTAACCGATAGAAGCATACTGCCCGGCTACCTCCTGCCAATTAATGACTCGCATCCAGGCATTGATATAATCGGGACGTTTGTTTTGATACTTTAGATAGTAGGCGTGCTCCCATACGTCCAGCCCCAGGATAGGTGTACCTTTTGATTCGGTAAAACCCATGAGCGGACTATCCTGATTTGGAGTAGAACCTATTGATAATTGACCATTTTTATCGGACAACAACCAGGCCCATCCGGAACCAAAGACACCCCTAGCCGCTTCGGAAAATTTCGTTTTAAATTCATCGAGTGTTCCAAAAGCACTGTTGATCGCCTCCGCTAGTGAGCCTTCCGGCTGCTGGCCGCTGTTAGGTGACATCCATTTCCAGAACAGGGTATGGTTGTAATAACCGCCGCCGTTATTCCGGATTGCCGTATTGTTCTTACCCACCTTTTTCAAAATATCCTCAATGACCATCGACTCATACTGGGTACCGACAATCGCTGCATTCAGCTTGTTAATATACCCTTGATAGTGCTTGTCATGATGGAGCTGCATGGTAGCCTTATCAATATGGGGTTCCAGTGCATCGTAGGCATAAGGCAACGCGTCTGCCTTAAATGGCCCTTCTACTGTCAGCTCTGATCCAGTGGAAAGCTGATGGTTATACCGTGAAGCTTTCGCCTGCAACGTAGCGACAGGCTTCAAGAAGCTGGTTAGGCCCACCATAGTAGCAGTTTTCAAAAAATCACGCTTATTCATAATAGTATTGATTAGGTATGATGATATATAAATTATCTAATGGATAAATTGACCGTAGCCGTAAAAACTGCCTGCCGCTGCAATCAGCACAATCACGAACCCAGCCTAAGATCACTAAGATGATCACTTGTCCTATGATTTGATCAAGGCGAAACAGCCTTCTATTATTCAATTGATAAGTCATTGTCTTATCGTTGCTTAATTGAGAAAGTCCCCCCTGCGGTATCAGACGTATAAAGTGGAAGGGTACTACGGAATAGTGAAACCTGTTGTTTTCATGGAACGACTTATTGAGAAGTGTTCCGAAAACGTTCGTCGGCAACGAATTCATAATCGGTAAGTGTTTCTAGAAAAGTGATAATCAGCGTCTGCTCCTCGTCGGTCATCGGAATACCGAGTTGGGTTTCGTCTTTCAGTAGCGGGTCTAGTGTAGGCGATTCCTGCACTCCGCTAGCATAGTGCTCCAGTACTTTCTCCAGCGTTTTGAACCGAGCATTGTGCATGTAGGGGGCAGTTCGGGCTACGTTCCGGAGGCTAGGCACCCGAAACTTTCCCACATCCAACGGGTGCTCGGTAACTCTCGCACGGCCTTCGTCGCTAAAGGTGGTACTGATACCATTGTTACGGAAACTGAAATCCGAAAACAGTTCTCCGCTGTGGCAGGCCCCACATTTCGCCTCAAACAGCTGCATTCCCTTTAGTTCTCCTTCTGTTAACGTTTCACCTTCGTTCCGTACGTACTTATCGTACCGAGAATTGGCAGAAACCATCATCACCATAAATTGAGAAAAAGCATGCAGCAGGTAGGGAGAGGTAATTGTATCCACCCCAAACGCTTGCTTAAATAATGTTGGGTACTCCACGTGCTGATTCAGCTTATCTACCACATTCGCCAGACTTTCATCCATCTCCAGTTCATTTTCTATGGCATTGGTCGGAACAAAGTCTAGATGCGTGACGCCGCCGTCCCAGAAAAACTCTTGCTTGAACGCCAAATTCGCCAGGGGCGGGGCATTTCGAATACCAAAACGATTATCTACTCCCACACTGAACGGATGTTGGGGACCATCGGCAAAAGCTAACCCCTGCTGGTGGCAATTGCTACAAGCAACTGAGCCATCGCGAGACAGAATTGGGTCGAAGAACAAACGCCGTCCTAATTGAAACCCTTGGGGTGTGACCGGATTATTCTCAAAGGTATAAGTGGGTTCGGGAAAATTCGCTGGCTTTTCAAACCGGTACCTTGTATCCAGAACATCCTCAGCATCGCCCGATTGGCAAGCGAACAGTATCAGAAACCCAGCGGCGAGTAACATGCTACTCGCCCACTGGGAAACCAGTCCTGCTAGTCTACTGATGTACATGGTCTACAGTAAATGCTTCGGGAATCTCATCGGCCATCGGAATAGCAGCCCGAGGCGCGTGAACCTGGAAGGTCTGGGAGAAGTCTATCCCAGCCCCGTCTAGTATTTCAAGCATATCAAACACTACGTGTACTTTAGGCTTCACGTCTTGACCTACCGTAACCACGTCGCCAAAATCCAGGGTTACCGTGCGGGTATTATCCACCATATTGTCGTTACCCTCCACCTCTTTCCAACCACCTACGTGCAGGGCAAATGTATTGGCTTCCGTAACGAATCCATCGCGCTCTACTCGTTCTTGAGGTGAATCGGCCGCCGTGCCTTCCATACCCAAGCCAATATATCCAGAATTCCATGTCCAGAACCAGGCCCCTTCCGCGGGATCAAGAATTCCTCCGGCGGCACCTTCCTGTACGCCCTCCTCAGGAATGCCTAGCGTAAAAGTAATTCTGTTGTACTGACCCGTCGGAACATCGTCCAAGTCAATAAAGTAACTAGATGATTCACCTTCTTGTACTAGATAGTAGCCTCGTACCTCATCCGCGTTAGCACTGGCGTTCATCTCGTCCTCAAAACTAGCACCATCCGGGCCTTCCAATTTGATATTACTGATGTAGTAGCGAAACGTAGATAGGTTAAATTCCTGCCCACTGCCAGTGATGTAGCGATAATCGGTAGAACCTACCGGATCGAGCTGCATCGGCTGGCTGCCTACGTAGTTATCAAACTCAATAGAAAGTGCTCCGGGAATGTCGGGGGTCATCGCCCCTTCATCTTCCTGACAAGCTGAAAATAAAACAGTAACCAATAGACTGATAATGAAATATGTGTATCGCTTCATGATTGTTAAAGGATAAGTCGCTTCACCAGCGTCAGGTAATTGTGACCCGAGCTGTTGAAGCTAAGTGAATAAAAAACAAATAAGAGAATAACACTTTTCTGGAGGTGAAAGAAACGGACACACAGATAGCCAGACTATTGGTTAGCCAACTGTAACGTTTCTCTCCTTACAAGAAGTATTATTTCAGAAAAGTGGTAAGGCTTATCCTTGGGGCGGGTGGAAGATAGAAGCTGGATAATCAGTCGGTGAACGGTACACCACATCTGAAAAGCTGGCAAAAGTTGATAAAAATTGATCTGAAACGAATAGTAGAGGAATAACTACTACGTAAACGGATAAATCTATTTCTAAAGTAGGTGTTGCTGGTACTGCATCGGATGAGGGTAACGTAGCAGTAGACTGCACCAGTGCTACTTGTTTATCTACAAAACACTTACCTCCGCAGACTGCAATAGGCTGGTCTTGATTCTGACAGAGCACGTTGGCGTAGTAATCCTGGCGCAGCTTAAAATCAAGATACGTCAAAGGAATAGCCAAAATATTCAAGCTCATAACAGCACAGAGGGCCAGGGCAATATGTGGCAACCAAATTCTCAACTTAGAACGAAGGTAAAGGTAGAAACATATACCTGCAAAAATTTTATTCAAAAAATTGAGTAAAAATCAGCAAATGTACGTCTGCTTTGTTCCTATTTTTTCCTCGGAAATCTGGTTATTTCACCATTTTGTTCCATATTTAAAGAAATATGACGTACATTAGGGTATAACAAGCTCTTTACTTAATTTCTTTATCACAACGGTAACGGTCCCCAACAAAAAAAGGGATTAATGCGGAGTACCGCTCAGCGAATTGTCGCCCAGCAGTAGGCCGCCTAAGGGAATCGTGTGTAAATCGCGAGCTGACGCGCAACTGTAAGTCCGATCTGACTGAGACAAATGTTTGGTTAGATAGTATGCTGATATTCAATATACCATTATTTACCTGAGGTAAATGAGAAGGTGAATTTCAGTCGGATGAGCCAGGAGACCTACCGATACCGTTCCCGAATATATTCGGGAGTTTGACCACGCTTTCGCGTACTGAAGCTTCGTCAGATCAGCAAGCCATTCCTTCGTGCAAGGTGTATACATTACTACTAACTGGTTGTGCTTATTTGTTGACTTCTTAAAGCTTGGTGAAGTTGAGCCAAGGAGCTTTTAACGAATGTTTAATTCTTAGAAGCTTAGCATGAAAAGTAAGCCAACAGTCCTTAAGTTCCCTATTCATTGTGCCGATGTGTACTTTCTCCAGCGACGAGTATCGTCTTCCGGTTATTCTGTAACCGACTGGGAAGCTCTACGCCGTTTTAAAGAAACCTTCAACTGGGATGTTTCAATATCCTCCTTACTGGCCCGCCCGTACGAGGCTCTCGTTGTCACGGATCGTCACCAAACGATTCGTTGGGTCAATGAAGGGTTTTCAGCCATGACGGGCTATTCACCCAGTGAGATACTGCATCAGAAACCTGACATACTACAGGGAAAAGAAACCTCACTTGAGACAAAAGGACGGATTCGCACCAAACTGGCCAAAAATGAGCCTTTTGATGAAACGATTGTCAACTACCGTCGTAACGGTGAGAAGTACATATGCCAGATTACTATTTACCCTATTCATAATCGGCAAGGTGATTTACAACACTTTCTGGCATTAGAAACCGAACTAGTATAAACCAAGCAGCATGGCTACCCACGATGCGCATCAGGCATTAGGATAGATAGTTCCTTTGATTAGTTGACAACACCCACAATTATCGCCGGCTTGGGCTGGTAGCCAGAAGCGGCAATTCTTGCATAGCTATTTGGCATTTTCGCTCTGGGCTACGTAATGAAGCTGCTCCTGCACGACAATTTCCTGCCGCATGACCAAGGAGGCTCCATCAGTTTTCTGAGAGTAAGCCCCCTGAGAAGAGGATGAGCCATAGGCATAAGCAAGGTGCTACCCACAATTGCGGTGGTACTTAGTTTAATTGAATCACTTATAAAGTCCTTTCGGGTTTGCTTTCAGTTTTTCACACTTTTGTTGAACGTTAAATTTGTTAGGGCTTAGCCATGTACTTGCCAGCTACCAGTCCAACGGTAATCATAACACCCAGCACCAAAATAATCAGTAGATAAATACTTACATCTCCTGTCTGACCGGCCATTGCCGAACGGAACAACCCGTAGACACAGGCAACTTCCAGTATTACCGCGCTGGCTAGCAGAAACAGTACCAGGGCTGGCAGGGCGGCCATGATCTTTTTGAATTGGACAATGAGCTTCATTTAATTTGAAAAGTTTCCTTTTTACTCGGTGTATTTTGCTAACCATAACATCAACCTCCTCTTATTTGGGGTTGTTTGTAAACGCCTCTAATTCAGAACCTTTCTAAAAAGCCCTAAAAACCAAACAAACTATAGCTCGCTCAACACTACCGATATATGCAACTTATTTGTACTATTTGTACTTTTATGAATATGAAAAAACCTCGGCTAAAGGAGATATTACACGACTACCAGCTACGGGTCACTCCCGGGCGCTGCGATGTGCTCAACCATTTTTTACGATCCAGCTACGCCCTATCAGCCAAGGATTTGGAAAACCGGTTGCCCCAATACGATCGGGTTACCCTGTACCGTACGCTGCATACTTTTCTTGAAAAAGGAATTTTACACCTCATTCCCCACGATGGTGGTTTTGCCTACTTTGGCCTTTCTGAATCAATACGGCTGCAACTTGACAATACTGCTCGGGCTTCTTCCAATACACATTATCCTGACCATATTCACTTTACCTGCACTACCTGTGGACGTACCGAGTGCTTATCGGACTATATGATCCCTCAGGTAACTCTTCCTCAGGGCTATCAAATCAAAGATGTAGATTTACTGGTGAAAGGAATATGCCAAGCGTGTCAGGTGTAAAGTTTTACTTCTTAGCCTGCTACTGGTTACTTTCCTCCCCCGTATTAGCTCAGTCTTCAGCCGAATCCTGCCAATATCGGGTAGGGAGGCGAGTACTGGATTTGAAAAGCCAGCAACCTCTGTCTTTCGCTACGGCCCTGAGGCATTGGGCGGAGTGCTACTGATTAAACCAACCACCCAGGAATGGGATAGGCCTCAGTAGTACAGCCGGGTGACTTACCTGCGCCTGACTACCTGACTATTAGTTGACCAACACCGGCAAGCGAGAGCAAAGCGCTACTTTCACTGCCGGCACTCACTGGGGCAATACCAACCTCACTGCTCACCACAGCTACTTCGATCAGGAACTGGGTATTTTACGCGGGCCGGGAACGGAGAACATAGCTACCTACTGATTAACCTGGCCTGGTCGGGTCAGATGAACCAGGTAACCATAGAGGCCCAGGTAATCAACCTACTGAACACCTCCTACCGCAACTATACCGACTGTCTTCGTTACTTTGCCGATGAAATGGGTCGTAGCTTCCCACTGTCTATGAAATATGGTTTTTAGCAGTAAATCACAAGGAAATCATAGTAAGCCTATTTTGCGGCATGATAATACAGGTTACAGCTAGCAAAAGAGCAGTAAAGAGAAAGCCCGTAATATCATGTTACAGGCCTTCTATTGATCGTTCATCCTCGAAATTGAATTACTATTCAATCATAATCTTAGCGGTGTGGCGCGAGTCAGTCTGCCAGTGTAGCATATAAATGCCTTTCGTTAGGGAACTTATATCTAGCTGAAGCGTGCGTGACCCCGATTGAAGAGCTGGGGTTGGTAACTTCATTTGCTTACCCAGCATATCAGTAACTATCAAGGATTGGGGATGCCCTTCAGTAGGCAACTCCACGGTGAGTTGATCCCGAGCTGGATTTGGATAAACTACCAAAGTAGAGTTTAGATCGCCCCTCGTTTGGGAAGATAATTCTGTAGGTTGACTAGCCAACTTGCCAGAACTACTAGCGAAGCGAGCGGAACTACAATTAGTAGCAGTTTCACCGGTTCCAACAGGTTCATCTCCCTCCAAAGTAATATAAATCTTATCCAGTTGCACTCTGCTCTCTCGGATACCGATAGTGATAGTGTTGGTACCAGCCACCAGCGCGTAAGTAGCTCCTCGGGCTACTGGTTCCCAGTAAAATGTTCCGGCTGGCCCACTCAACCAGTCCGGTAGCCAGCCCCCATCGTTAATCTTTAGCCAGAATGAGTCATCGTTACTCTTTCCGCTTTCCCGTTGTCGGGTATAGATCGTATACTGCCCGGCCTGGCTCACCGAGAAAGTGAATGATAGCTGGCGATTGGGATCAGTTGGAGCCGATGAGGTGCTATTATTACCCGGTAGGGCTTTCAAGTAACTACCTCCCGAAGCCTGGCTATCGCTCAACACTTCCCAGGCCGAGCCCACACTGGTAGCGCACTCTGTTTCTAACCAAATAGCCGTTTCGGGTGGTGAACAAGCTTGTGCAATTTCCCCAAAGCTATTGCAGCCAGTAGCATTTTTTCCTAAGATAATCTCACCCTCTACTTTATCCTGTAACGTAGGCAACACACAACAATCACTCAGTCTATCATTGTCTGTCAGGATTAAATTTCCACCTATACGTTCCACATTTATCAATGCGGAAGGGTCAATAAATGAATCACTATTGTTTCCTTCTCCAGTTCCAGCTACGCTTACCGAGCCGGAAATAGTCACCGGACCTATTCCCTCAAAACTTTTTAGGTTACTAAGTTCAATACTTATATCCTCAGCATTACGTAAATTTCCAAGTCCCTCAAAGGTGGTAATGTATGAGTATTTCATAAAAATTCTACCGATACGCTCTACATTATCAAGGCCCCTGAAACTAGTGATTCCGCTTTCTTCCCCATCCAGCTTTATAGTTCCAGTAATGGTAGTCAATGACTCTAATCCAGTAAAATCGCTTACCTCAAAGCTTTCGCTATAATCAAACCCACTGACAGATTGTAAAGTGCTTAACCCTTGATAAGAATTAACATCTGTATCAATTAAGTCAATGATACCATCAACCCTCTCTAAGCTCTCTAAGCCCTCAAAGTTCTTTAGATTGCTGGTAACGATACTTAATCTACCAGAGATCGCTTGCAGGTTGTCTAGTCCACGGAAGCTTTCTAACGAGGCATCTGCAACCTGTAAGCTTCCACCGATTATTTTTAGGTTGTTGAGCCCTTCCAAATTGGTCAATTCAGGCACACCAGTGATGTAAAGATCTTGCTCAATAGTAGTGAGGACTCGTAGTGCATCTAGATTATTAATGGGGTCGGTGCTGATTAATCCTCTAATAGTCAGGCTTTCTACTGAGGTACAATCAAAAGCATCCACTTCGGCCTGGGTGGTAAGAACAATGTCTCCGCAAGATGTAGCCCCACTATCATCATTTAAGAAAAGTACTTCATCGGGAATGAGTTGCTTAGCAATGCCCGGACCAGCGTAGCGCACTTCCAGCAACTGCCTTCCAAAGGCTTCAAAGTACTCTACTCGTAGGGCATGTCGGCCTGCCGATAGAGTAATACTACCTGATTCTTCCCGAGCGGACTGCCGCCCATCGTTATCTACGATTAACTGATCGTTGACGTACAGTTTGCTACCGTCATCCGAGTTAGTGTAGAAGGTGTACTCCCCGGCGGTGGGTACCTCTAAGAAAGTTGTATACTGAAAGGCGTAGTAGTCGTCTTTCTGAGCTGGGGTTAGACTGAAGTTGGAAAGAAACCCTTGGGCATCTGGCATGAAGCGCCTAAAGTCAGGCACCTGCGTCCAAGTACCTTCGTAGTATCTATAAGTTACGCCCCCACCCTCATCACAAAAGGTAGTAATCTCGCTAAAGTTGCTACAACCAGGCGCGTTATTTTCCAAGATAATCTCGCCCTGTACTTTGTCTTGCAACATAGATAGCACACAACAGTCGTTCAGACTACTATTTCTTGTTAAGCGTACATCCCCCCCAATAAACTCTACGTTGGCTAACGCACCTATACTCGTCAGGCCGGTAATACTAAATATGATATCACCATTCACTTGACGCAGTTGCTCCAATCCTGCGAGTGTAACCAACCCGGCTTCAGTAATATTGATACTTCCCACCGAACGCAGGCTACTTAATCCTTTGAAGCTGTCAAAACCTACACCAAAACCATAAATCTCGCCTCCGATCACTTCTAGTTTCTCTAACCCGGTGAAATCCTCAAAGCCAAACGAAAAAAACATTTCGCCATTCAATATAAGATCGCCTCCAATACGGCGCAGATTATTCAGCCCATCCCAGTTATCAGGACCGACAAAAGTGGCAAGAACCACATTACCCGTGATCTCTTCTACCCTTTCCAATCCTTCAAAACTACCTAGGCCCCCATCTTGGTAGTTGATAATTAATGAGCCGTCTATTTTAGTGAGAGAAGATAGGCCTACAAAGTTTTCAGCAAACCCATCACCAAAGTCAATGCCACCTACCGTTTTGAGTGCCGAAAGCCCCTCAAAACTCAATTCGTTGGAATAAGGGCCAAAAGCCAGAGGTCCACCAATGGTTTCTAAACTGGAAAGGCCTGTGAAGTTGCTATAAAAATTCTCACAGTATAACCGTCCCCCGATGGATTTTAGGGCTTCCATCCCTTCAAAGTCTTCTAGTGGGGGACCTATTAAATTAAATTCTCCACCAATAGAGGTAAGCTTATCTAATCCACTAAAACTCCTTAATCCACCCTGATAGATTAAATCTCCACCGATGGTTTGCAGATTACTTAACCCCTGCAAATTGGTTAGTGTCCCTCCACTATTGATCGTAAAGTTCTCTTGAATACTGACTAACGATTCTAGAGCACTTAAATTGGTAATAGGATCGCTGCTGCTCCCTCTACCAATAGTCAAGCTTTTTACCGAGGTACAATCAAAAGCATCCACTTCAGACTGAGTGGTGAGCACTACATCCCCACAGTCAGAAGCCCCACCATCGTCATTCAGGAACAGTACTTCATCAGGGATGAGTTGTTTGCTGATGCCGGGGCCAGCGTAGCGCACTTCCAGCAACTGCCCCCCGAAGGCTTCAAAGTACTCTACTCGCAGGGCATGACGACCTACAGCTAATGTGATTGAACCGGACTTCTCTACCGGGGCACGTACCCCATCATTATCTACTACCAACTGATCGTTGATGTACAGCTTGGTACCATCGTCTGAGTTGGTGTAAAAAGTATATTCCCCCGCCGTGGTTACTTCCAAAAAGGTGGTGTACTGAAAGCCGTAGTAGTCTTCTTGCTGAGCTGGGGCTAGACTAAAGTTAGAAAGGATACCCGTAGCTACTGATGGAAGAAAGTCAAAGTTAGGTAGCTGAGTCCAATTGCCCTCGTAGTAGTTATAAGCTACACCATTGCCTTGACTACAACTAGCAACAACTTCGCCAAACCTACCACAGCCAGAAGCATTGCTTTCTATCAGAATTCTACCCACTACTCCATCAACAATTGAAGTAAGAATACAGCACTCTGCTAAAGAATTATTATCAAGAATCGTTAAATCTCCTTCTATCACCTCAAGACTCTCCAGTCCGTTAAGACTTGTCAGGCTAAAATTATTTCCTATGCTAAAGTTACCACCTATTCGTTGTAGGTTGCTCAGGCCCTGAAGGTCTTCAAAACCGGTGTAGAAGAATCTAATATCGCCAGTAACCTCTTCAAGCGTTTCCAGCCCTTTTATACTCTTCACAGACAAGTCAGTGTTTCCAAGTCTTAAATCTCCCTGAATAATTTTGAGCGATTCCAAACCAACGAAATCAATAATTTCTACAAAACTGTCATTAATTCTGATGCCTCCTACTAACTCTAATGCCTCAAGTCCGGTAAAACCAATTTCGTCTACTCGGTCTACAAATAAAGTTCCTGCTACAGATTTTAAACGATCAAGTCCTGCAAAACTCTCCATAGAATATGCTTCTGAAAGACTGAAGCCACCTCCTATGGTTGCCAGGCTGGTCAGGCCTTCAAAACTAGTCAGATTTACTTGATACACTTCAAAAGAACCGCCGATAGACCTAAGGCTTTCTAACCCTTTGAGATCGGAGACATCGGCAGTAAAAGAAAAGTTACCACCAACGGTTTCTAGATTTTCCAAACCTGCTAAACTAGTTAATTCGTCCACTTCACCCACATTAAAACCTTGTTCAATAGTAGTGAGGGTTCGTAGCGCATTTAGATTCGTAATAGGATCGCTGTCACTACTATTCCCATCACCAATAGTGAGACTTTTTACCGAAATGCAGTCAAAAGCATTTACCTCAGCTTGGGTGCTAAGAACAATGTCTCCGCAATCGGAAGTACTACAGTTACTGGCCGTTTCTCCGATTCCACTCGGTTCATCGCCCGCCAGTGTGATGTAAATCTTATCCAGTTGAGTTCGGTCTTCACGTGTACCGATGGTAATCGTATTGGTGCCTGCAGCTAGTGCGTAAGTAGCCCCTCGAGCCGCAGGTTCCCAGAAGAATGTGTTGGCAGGCCCCCCTAGACCTTCTAATGTCCAGGCCCCATCGTTGACTTTTAGCCAAAAAGAGTCGTCATTGTTCCGTCCGCTTTCCCGCTGCCGGGTATAGATCGTATACTGCCCGGCCTGGCTGACCGAGAAGGTGAGCGAAAGCTGATGGTTCGGATTAGTCGGCGCTGATGAAGCGCTGCTATTGCCTGGTATAACCTTCAGATAGCTACCCCCCGAGGCTTCACTATCGTTGAGCAACTCCCAGGCCGAACCCACACTAGTGGCACACTCCGTTTCAAGCCAAATAGCCGTTTCGGAGAATGCTTGAACTACTTCAATTTCATTAAAACCATTTAAGTTGGCAGAGGTAGAATTCTGTCCTTTTTCGGCCCGCGTGAAGAACGTATAATTCTTACCATCACTGAGCGGTACCAAAGAGGCCTCAGCGATTGTAATGAGCGAGAAAAAGGAGCAGCACAATAAGACGATGACAGAAATACAATGGTGGTTTTGTCGTGTTTTCATAGGTTCAGATTGAGAAAAATTGAAAATAAGTGTAAAAAATTTTTAATATTATAAGACATATAATTAAAATAAAAAAATGTTCTATTACTTAATATCGATATAAAATAGTTATAAATTTATATTAACAGAATCAAACATTAGTATTATTCTGAGTAAAGGAACCGGAATAGTTATAGAGGATAAATGAG
This sequence comes from uncultured Flammeovirgaceae bacterium, assembly GCA_937884755.1. Lineage (GTDB taxonomy): Bacteria > Bacteroidota > Bacteroidia > Cytophagales > Cyclobacteriaceae > Tunicatimonas. Next base: position 21,960 of record CAKZYJ010000358.1, on the reverse strand, counting down.
AGTAATAGAAATGAAAACACAGTCTAATTGACAAAATTTAAACAATCAAAATGAAATGCAATACGAGAATTATTATAAGGTAATACCACGTAAAAATTGTGTTATATAAAGAGGCTATCCAGCAAAAAAATTTTAGCAGCAAAAGAGTTTTTTTATTTGTGAAACTTGATGTTTCTGAAGGTCATCGAGAGTATCCAATGATTTACCTTTAAGAGCGTGAGTATATTCGCGTATTACATCGCGGAAGGATTATTTACTTGTTTCACACTACTTATACTTAAGTATCTATCCATTCTTTAAGTCCATTTTTAGCTCAAAGCACTCGACTAACTGTTAGGGTTTTCTTTAACTGAGAAGCAATAATCATTTGCTCCTTGTGACTAGGCTTAAGATATTGCCGAGGTTAACCAGTCCCCCTAGCCAATGAACCAATCTGTTCTTCTATTGATCGACGTACAGCAGGGAATGGATGATCCCTATTGGGGAGCGCGAAACAATCCTGAGGCCGAACAACGAATTACCCAGCTGCTAGTAGCCTGGCGAGCGCGTAAGTGGCCGGTCATCCACGTACAGCATCATTCTACCAACCCTGAGTCGCCCTTGAGACCTAACCAACCGGGGTGTGAGTTTAAGCTGGAAGCCCAGCCGCTCTCCGGTGAGACAGTATTTACCAAAACCGTGAACAGCGCTTTTATTGGCACTAAGCTGGAAGAGTATCTGCGTGAGCGGGGATGGCATAACCTAACAATTGTGGGATTAACGACCGACCACTGTGTGTCTACCACCACGCGCATGGCGGGTAATCTGGGATTCGACGTTCAGTTGGTTGGTGATGCTACTGCTACTTTTGAGCGGCGAGGCCTAGACGGCGAGTTGATTTCAGCCAGTGAGATGCACCGTATTCACTTAGCTAGTCTACACGGTGAGTTTTGTACCGTAATTTCTGCCGACGATCTATTAGCCCACTTAGCTGATTAACCGTGAATATTCCTGTACTGATAGCCGCGATTATCACATCGCTGGCCTTTCTGGCTCACACTTTCGTAGGCAACAAAGAAGCCCTGAGTACTTCGCCCCAAAGAATCGCAGAAGCTCCTTCCGAGAAAGTAAAACAAAACTGGCTACAATCTATGGGCGCCTTCCAGATGGTAACGGTAGACTTATTGCTGCTGTCAGTAGTCTTGTTCGTGATTGCCCTCACCAATCTTATCGCCTTTGAGAAGCCTCTCACGTTTGTACTGAGCGGGTTATTTCTACTGTGGGGGTTAGCCTGGTTGCTCCAGCTACTGCTGCTCACCAAAAATCGGAAACATTATCTTTTGCTGAGTCAGTGGGCCTTCTGGCTCATATGCGCGGTACTGCTATACTTCGGGGCGCAGTCTATGTAAAAAACCATAAGCTCTTTAGATACCCACGGCATGAACTACGGTATCCGCTGAGAGAACACCAGGGTTTGATCATCAGTCCGCAGGGACTCGAAACGATCATTGGTATGATAGAGAATAGTATATGTATCTACTCCTCCTGAACCCGTCATGACTAACTCCCTGGTTTGATCATTATACGACCAAAGTCCGGGCGCGGCTATTCCCGGATTAGATGAAAGCGTGTATCGGCCATCAGCGTTAAACTGATACGTAATTTGGTTGTTAAATGATTGATTAGTCTCAATCTCCCATAGCCCCAAAAAGTAATTGCGATTAAGCGGAGCTACGTCATCGTCCGAGCACCTCACCAAGAGAAAAAGCAGTAGAATTGCTAGTAACCGTCTCATAGTAAAAGTAACGATAGTCCGTCAGCTAAATTGCTATTCTGATTAGACTAAATCAACCGGTTCGGCAGTACGATTTTTCAAATTTTAAACTAATACTGTACTATGCTGCACTGCCCAGTAAAATAGCATTCCTAGAATGTGCCGCAGGAACTTTTTTAAAATCTTGGTCTAGACCAAGATTCGGTAAATCGTGGTAAACGACCTTTGTGAGGAGCTTACAAGAAAGCCCACTAAAATGCTTTTTAAACCTTAACGATTTATCATGAATACTTCAGCACCCCAATGGTTAGATACCAACCTTTACCCCTTTGAGCACCAATATTTTGATTTGCCCGAAGGCAGAATGCACTACGTAGACGAAGGCGAAGGAGATGTTATCCTCTTCGTGCACGGCACTCCTACCTGGTCGTTTCTCTACCGGGATTTTATCAAGACACTGTCTAAAACTCATCGCTGTGTGGCGGTAGACCACCTAGGTTTTGGCCTGTCGGATAAACCTGTTGGTTATCCGGGTCGACCGCAGGATCACGCCAAAAATCTGTTCGAACTGATCCGGCATCTGGATTTACGTAACATCACGCTAGTTGTACACGATTTTGGTGGGCCTATTGGCTTAGGGGCTGCTTTGGTACAGCCCAATCGGATTGGCCGAATTGTTATGTTTAATACCTGGTTGTGGGAAACGGCCTCGAACCCCGCCGTGAAGAAGATTGATAAAATAGCGAACAGTATGCTAGGTAGATTCCTGTATCTGCGCCTCAATTTTTCTCCGAAGGTGCTACTAAAGAAAGGATTTGTTGACAAGAAGAAGCTGACCAATGAAGTACACCAGCACTACCTTAAACCATTTCCGAATAAAGGTTCTCGCCAATCGCTACTACGGCTGGCCGAGGCGCTGTACGGCTCTTCCGATTGGTACCAGACTCAGTGGGAAAAGCTCCGTGTTTTGGATGATAAGCCCTGGCTTATCCTCTGGGGTGCCCAAGACGAGTTTATTACGACCGACTACCTGAAAGTGTGGACCGAGCGGCTACCCCAGGCGGAGGTAAAAACCTTTGATTGCGGACACTTTGTGCAGGAAGAACAGACTACCGAAGCTATTAAATCAATACAATCATTCTTGGTTAGCGACCCAGTGTTCCGTTCAGAGATTACACAGAATAATAGCGCTGTGTAGCTATTTGTCGGCAGAATTATTCCCATCCGCTCCACTCATAATGAACCTGATTTGATTTATGTTCGTAAATTGATTAACTAAGTACAAGAAGCAAACGAAGTTATTATGAGTACTCTATTATTTGTAGGCGGCCTGGGCGGATGGGAAATTCTACTGATCGTGGCTATTATACTGATTTTTTTTGGAGCCAAGAAGATTCCCGAACTAGCCCGTGGTTTAGGTACTGGCATTCGCGAGTTCAAAGATGCTACTACCGAAGTGAAAAAGGAGATAGAAAAAGAGGAGGAAAAATCCTCTCACCAATCTACTAAAAGTGCATCTACCACAGAATCTGCCACCCTTTCTTCTACTCCTCCAGTAGACTCTCAGGTTGAAGAGGTCAATGCTGAGGAAGAGGAACGGAAATCGGAGTAAATCCTACGCTGAAATCTTTGGACTATTGACCATGTTCCTGGCTTGACCAGGAATCCACGGTCAGCTATCCCCCGTACTGTTTCCACCACCACTGAAATACGATAAGGGCCCAGATGGTAGCGTGTATATCACCGGGACTGGATGAGAAGAGTTGCTGCTTCAACCGTCGCATTTCATCTACATCAAATAGATTCTGTTCTTCTACGAAAGCATCGGCTAGTAAATCCTGAGTGATGGTGCTCTTAAGTTCGGTGCGGAACCAACGCAGCAGCGGCACTTCAAAACCGTGCTTGGGGCGGTTGTACAGCTCCTTGGGCAGCATATCGCGGAAAGCATCCTGCACGATACGCTTTTTCATCTTCCGGTTGATCTTGCTTTCTTCGGGTAACTGAAAGGCAAATTCCACCACTTGATGATCTAAGAATGGCACTCGCACCTCCAGACCATGCGCCATTGACATTAGATCAACTTTGGTGAGCATGTCGTTGGGTAACACCAACTGGGTATCAGCCAATAGCCACTGGTTCATACTCTCTTTTCCGTCGGATATCGTGCTTACCCACTGTGCTTGCCTAGCTTCAGCTTGCTCGAAAGCCAATTGTTCTAAAGAACTGTTACTGAGTAGACGAGAAGCTTTTTCGCCGGACAGAAAGGTAGCCCACTGCCAGTAGCGCTCCCTGGGGCTCAACTGCATGCCCTCCGCAAAGCGCTGAAACTGGCGAGCTTTGTTGGATAACCAACCGTTGCGCGACTGCGGTAATTGTCTCCATAGTGGCAACCCAGTGACTAGCAGTTGTTCCGCACCTCCTGGATGCATCGCTCGGTAAGCCGCCTGATGTTTATTATAACCGGAAAACACTTCATCGGCCCCATCTCCAGAGAGGGCTACCGTTACGCGCTGCCGGGTTTCTTTACTCAAAATGTATACCGGCAAAGCCGAAGAATCGGCAAAAGGCTCACTTAGGTAATTAAGCGCATCGTGCAGATGCCGGTACAGATCATCGTTGGTAAGAGAAAAGACCGTGTGATTGGTCTCAAACTTTTTCGCGACCAGTTTAGCGTACTTGGTCTCATCAAAAAACGGCTCATCGCGGTAGCCGATAGAGAAGGTATTGAATGAAGAAACGTGCTTTCGCGCCAAGCCAGTGATAACCGAAGAGTCAATACCCCCACTGAGAAATGATCCCAATGGCACATCAGCCACCAACCGACGCTGCACCGACTGATCTAATAACTCCCGCAGCCGCTGCTGCTGTTGTTCGTAAGAAAGTGAAGTAACTCTTCGTTTGGAAATATTAGCATCAAGATCGTAGTAGATACCTACTCGTACTCGCTCTTCGTTGGCTTTAGCCACTTCTAGGTACTGACCCGGCATCAGCTTGCTTACACGCTGAAAAATAGTGTAGGGTGCCGGAATATAATTTAGTTGCAAATAGTGGTAGAGTGAAGAGTAATCCAGTTTCTTCTCCAAACCATAGGCCAGTAGCGACTTCATCTCTGAAGCAAAGAAAAACTTATCTTCATCGTAGTAATACAACAGTGGTTTGATACCAAACCGATCCCGAGCCAGCCATAACCGATCTTCCTCCGCATCGTAAAAAGCAAAGGCAAAAAACCCGTTCACAGCCTCTAACCCGGCTATACCGTAATAAATCAGCCAGTACAACAGCACCTCGGTGTCAGTCTGGGAAGTATAAGAAATACCCTGGCTATCCAGCTTCTGTCGTAGTTCTTTATAATTGTAGATTTCGCCGTTGAACACGATGGTATAACGTCCACTGACATCCCGCATCGGCTGATTGCCTTCCCGTGAAGTATCGATAATAGACAAGCGACGGTGCCCCAATCCAACATGATCCAGTAAGTCGTGCTGCCCGAAATCTGGCCCCCGCAACTCCAGCGCATCGGTAGCCGCCGCCAGCTTAATCATATGAAATTGCCCTAGCTCATTAAAAGCGTATAATCCGGTGATGCCGCACACAATTACTCAGTTGAAACGTGAAAGATGATAATTGAAAATAAGTACTGTCGGTTTGAGTTGCGATATAGCAGGATTTGGGGGAATATCCTAGTGCAAAAGACACAGACAGTAGAGCTGTTTTTTAGGTTAACTCACCTGTTTTTTAGCAATACCGGGTTATCAAACTGATTTTGTGCTAGGTAGAGTGGAAGTTATGGATGAATTACTTTACTATTCTTAAATAGTACATAATGCTACATCCTGGGCCTTTCCTCTCAATGCAATCAATCCTACTTCTCGTGGCTGGTAGTGATCATTACCGGTGCTCATCTGCTCTAGCAGGGCTTTAGACAGTAGAATATCCACTCCCAGTTCGTTGCATTTGCCCTGTATGCGAGCTGTGGTGTTCAGGACATCTCCGGAGAAAACGATATCCCGCTTAATAACTCCAATTTCTCCGGCCATCACGTAGCCGTAGTGCAGTCCGGCTTTAAATTCAGGCATTTCTCCGTAGTTGGTTAAAAAGTACTCTCTCTTTTCCAGTAACAGTCGTTGAATCTTAAAAAAGCATTCTACACAGTTTGAGTTTTCGATACCAGCACGGTATTTCCAGCTTACTACAATCTCGTCGCCTACGTATTGGTATATTTCTCCTTGATACTTAAGTATACCCGGAGTGCTAACCTTAAACACATCCCTCAAAAAATTGAAGTATTGATCTTCACCTATTTTCTCCGCAATGCTGGTAGAGGAGCGAAGGTCCAGAAACATAAAAACCCGCTGTTCCCGCCGAGGATGAAAATACTTTCCCAACAGAAACTTCTTAAATACCCCTGGGCCGTACTTGTCATTCACCTGTAGTGTGATCATGGTAAGTAAGACAACGAGTAACCAGAAGATAAAGGGAACCAGAGTATTCAGAGCAAGTAGTTTGACAAATGCCTGCGACCACACTACTTTATCGTAGATAGGTAGTTCTAACAGGTTGCTCTGAAAAAACAATGTAGCGGAAAGTGAAACTAAAAAGTAGATGATTGTAAACGAAGCAAAAATGCTTACCAACGTCCAACCATAAGGTTTAGTCCGCAACCACTTTTCCCACAAAAAAACAATACCGCTTCCCCCAATACTACCTGCCAGTAACCCTACCAGTAGGCTAGTCTTAAATGGAATGGATACGTCAAAACTGGCAAAATCATAGTCCAAATCGAAAAGCGTAGCGTAAGCAATAAGAAATTGCAGGATAGAAATCAGTGTCCACGCAAAGGTGATCCATAAAATGGTCTCCAGTTTGGGATGAATACTTTTCAACGACCAGCTTTTCATCTTCCCAATATTACTGAATTATCTACTTACTCATTTCTCAAATTAGGATGATTTTCAATATTTATGGCAGCTTCCCTATTTTCATAAGCCCATTGTCTACATGAGCGCATTGATGTATCTTGTTCCTGATTAATTGAGCTACCTACCCACGCCATGAAACTAAAGCCTAATAAGATTCGCCAACTTATTCAGGAGATTGATTATATCCGGAAGACTGCTGAGCATGACGCTGATCAACACCGGGAGCTAATAGATAGTGTTTTTTCTACCTATCAGCGAAGTGCGGAAAATCTAGTGCACTATACATCTTTGCGAAAACACGATCTGAGAAGCCTCCAAAAGAAACTCAGAAACTTAGGCATGTCCCGCCTGGCGAATTCAGAAGGGCATGTCATGGCGAGTTTACTAACCACCCGCTTCATTCTGAACCGTTTGCTAGACGAACCATCATCGCCCATTAAAAAACCTAAGCGCTCCATTAAAGAAGGAAAGAAGCGGTTAAGAAACCACACTAAAGAATTGCTAGGATATCGATCTAAGGGACGAAGGGTAAGGATTATGGTAACTCAGCCTAGCGAGGCAGCCCACAACTATCAAATGGTGCACGATATGGTGAAGAACGGCATGAACTGCGCCCGGATTAACTGTGCCCACGATGGACCCGAAGCTTGGGAGAAGATGATTCTGAATATCAAAAAAGCCTCTGAGGCACTAAACCGCAAGGTAAAAATTACCATGGACTTGGCTGGGCCAAAGATACGAACCGGAGCTATTGTACCTGGAGCCAAAGTAAGAAAATTCTCCGCCGACCGGGACGAAACCGGACACTTAGTCAATCCGGCTCAAATTGTACTAGTCCCCTACCTCACCGAGACCTCAGAAAAAAGCACAATACCAGTCGGCGAAGAGTGGTTGAAACGGTTACGGAAGGGCGATGAATTAACGCTGATTGATACGAGAGACAAAAAGCGAAAACTGCGAATCTCTCAGACACAAGAGCGTCAAGCAGTAGCTAGCTGTGACGAAACCGTATACATTGGTACTGGCACCATTCTTCATCCGCACCGGGATGACTTGGAAGAAATAGCCGTAGGCGAATTACCCCCCGTAGAACGCTCTATCACGCTAAAAGTAAATGATGTTATTACCATTCATCAGGAAGGTACACCAGGTGAGCCGGCGGCGGAAGACGAAGTCGGAACCCTGATACGGCCGGCTCATATCTCCTGCCAGTTGCCGGAAGTATTCAGCACGGTACGACCGGGCGAGGCCATTTTGTTTGATGACGGAAAAATTGAAGGTATCGTAGAAGCCATTCATCCTACCCAGTTCGATGTGCGAATTACCCGGGCCAAAGAAAACGGCACCCGCCTGAAGGCCGAAAAAGGCATTAATTTTCCTGCTACCGATATGGGAATCAGTGGCCTTACCGAAAAAGATAAGAAGGATTTAGCGTTTATCGTCCGCCACGCCGATGTAGTCAATTTCTCGTTTGTGAACTGCCAAGAAGATGTGGAAGAGCTTCTGACCGAACTGGAAAAGCATCAGGCTATTAACCGACTAAGTATTATACTGAAAATTGAAACCCAGAAAGCCTTTGATAACCTTAGCGAGATACTGCTGACTGCTATGCGAGTGCGCTACATAGGGGTAATGATTGCCCGAGGCGACTTAGCCGTAGAAACCGGTTGGGATACCATGGGGCGCGTACAAAGTGAGATACTGTCGCTCTGCAATGCCGCTCACATACCAGTAGTGTGGGCTACCCAAGTCTTAGAAAGTCTCGCTAAAAAAGGACTACCATCACGTTCAGAAATTACTGACGCTACCACCTCGCTTCGGGCTGAATGCGTCATGCTGAATAAGGGGCCGTACATTAACAATGCCATTCAGCTACTACACCGAATTCTCTGCGATATGGAAAATTTCCACGAGAAAAACGAAACCATGCTACCCCAAATGGAGAGATTATTACCCCAACCATCTGCCCTATAGCCAATAACTACTGGGAAGAATTTGCTTAACTCTTTACCTGAGTAGTACCTCCGCCGCGGAAAGAAATGTCTACCGGCTCGTTAGTCTGCCAGGCACCGGAGGTAAAGTCCGGCACATCTACGGAGTTGGAACGGTTGGTCACCGACTTTTCGCTCAACGGAGCTACCGCACTCCATAAAGCAGCATCGTACACATCCTGATCCAGCGGTAAACCGTTCCGTAAGCAGTCGATCAATCGCCAATCCATCAGGAAATCCATTCCTCCGTGCCCGCCGATTTTCCGGGCCATTTCGCCCAGTCTTTGGGTAATTTCGGGGGTATATTTCTCTTTAATTCCCTGATATCCTTCTTCTGACATCCACTCATGGCTAGTGGCTATTCTTTCCGGGGCTGGCCACTTGCGGGCCATACCTTTGGTGCCACTCACCAGGTGAATACGGGAGTACGGCCGAGGGGAAGTTACATCGTGCTGCAGCATAATGGTGCGGCCCCGCTTGGTACGAATCGTAGTGGTATTCATGTTGCCCCGGTAGGTTTTATTGGCGTAGGATTCGTAGAATGCATCTTCCGAAGCCAGGGCCTGGGCCATAGGAGCCATCTGAAAGTCGTCACTGGATACCGAAACCAGGTAATCCATCTGGTCGCCCCGGTTAATGTTCATAATCTGGCAAACCGGGCCTAAACCGTGGGTAGGATACAGATTACCATTGCGGAAATTTTCTTCCAGCCGCCACATCTTATAGTAGCTATCTTTGCTGAAGTTCATCTCCAGCAAGTCATGAAGATAAGCTCCTTCCGCATGAACAATATCGCCAAAAAAGCCTTGCCGAGCCATATTCAGGGTCATCAGCTCAAAGAAGTCGTAACAGCAGTTCTCCAGCATCATACAGTGCTGGCGGGTCTTTTCTGAGGTTTCTACCAACTGCCAGCACTCTTCCAGAGTGACTGCGGCCGGTACTTCCACGGCAGCGTGCTTTCCCTGTTCCATAGCATACACGGCCATGGGTACGTGCCAGTCCCAGGGAGTGGCAATGTACACCAGATCAATATCATCGCGCTCGCACATTTCCTTCCAGGTTTCTTCGGTTCCACTGTAGGCAAGCGGTGATTGGCCTGAAGACTCACCTAGTTTCTCTTGCATTGCCGCCACCCTCTCGGGACGAATATCGCACAAAGCTTTTATTTCTACTCCTTCAATCTGGTTCATCCGCATCACGGCACCCGGCCCACGGTTACCCAAACCGATAAAGCCTATCCTTACCGTTTCCAATGCTGGGGCGGCGTAGCCACTCATATTGAACTGTGGTTTGCTGAGCCGGTTAACTGAGCCTTGTACATCAATACTACTTCCCATCAGGCCAACACTCGTTAGACTGGTAAGCTTAAGAAAGTCTCTTCTTTTCTGGTTCATATAGGTATGTTGTGTGCGTTGTTCATCTAAGATACTATTTTCTTAAGGATAATTGTAGAGCCCTCCTATCACTTCTCACTAACGCTGGTGAAAGCAAAGTATGCTTTCACTAGCTATCTTCGACCAGTCACAAAAATCAAATAATCAGATCGCGCGTTTATAGAGCAATTTCAGCAGGATATTCTACCACTTTGCCGGTCTGCTTGTCCAGCGGCATACCAGCATCGGCTTCTTTCAGATAGTTAGTCAACAGCCCCGCTAATTCCTTGACTACTTCGGGATACTGACTAGCTACATTTTCCTCTTCACTAATATCTTCCGACAGGTCATACAGCTCGATAATGCGGTCGGTATGCAGGTAGATTAGCTTCCACTTTCCCTGCCGGATTGAACTGTACGGGTACTGATCGTAGGTGTGGGGAAAGTGCCAGACAATGGCCCGATTCTCTGCATCGATACTCTCCCCTTTTACCAGCGGCACCCAGCTCTTCCCGTCTAGATCGGTTTTGGTTGATGGCACACCTGCCATTTCTAGAAAGGAAGGAAACACATCATCGATCATTACGTACTGCTCACAGACCGACCCGGCAGCAGATACCCCCGGCCACTTCACAATCATCGGCACCCGCACCCCACCCTCGTAGGGCGTCAGTTTATGCCCGCGCAAAGGCTTGTTGAGGGCTACTTGCTTAGGGGCTCCGTTATCGGACATAAACACCACGATGGTATTTTCTTCTATCTCCAATTCCTTCAGCTTGGCCAGCACGTCGCCCAGGGAGTGATCCATACTTTCTATCATGGATGCTCGCATCGCACTAAACTCATCTAGTCCCTGATCCAGATACTTCTGGTAGAATCGCCGGTCTTCTTCCCAAGGAGCGTGCACCGTATAATGCGATAGATACAGGTAGAAGGGCTTCTCCTCGCTTACCGCCTCTTCTATAGCTTGATTAGCTTCCTGGGTGAGTGCTTCGGTAAGGTTGATCTTTTGCCCGTGGTATTTTTCTAGACCGGGCACATCCCAGATTTCATCCCCCTCCCGCCACACGGCACTGAAGTTCTTGTCGCCGTGGTAGCTGCCCGGCCCACCCGCAGCATGACCAGCGATGTTCACGTCAAACCCCAGATTTTTCGGTTCGGCGCCAGGGGTATCTTTGGCCCCAAAGTGAGCCTTACCTACATGAATGGTTGTGTAGCCGGCTTCCTTTAACCGCATAGGCAGAGTCTCCACCACAAAGCTGCGTTCAACTCCAGCCTTATCACTCAGTCCGTTCATATTCCACATGGGTGCCGCTATTTTGGGATGATTAGGATCAGGAGACTGGTTCTTTCGCAAAGTCCAGTTAGTAACCTGATGGCGAGCACCGTTGACGCCGGTCATCAAGCTCACGCGAGAGGGGGAGCAAACGGCATAGGCGTAGGCCTGGGTGAACTTCATCCCTTCGCGAGCCAGCTTCTCCATATGAGGGGTATGGTAGCGTTTGTTCAATTCCGTCACCTCGGTGTGAAAGGGCACTGACGTTTCTTGCCAGCCCATATCATCTACAAAGAAAAAAACAATGTTGGGTTGGGGCTCAACCGCCCGCGATGAGTTGACTATACCCAGCGTTCCAACGCCTAGAAATAGTATTAGGTAGTGTATTGTCGTCATTCATGCATTTTTTCGGAGCGAAAATACTTTCTTCGTTCTATTACATTGCATAATAGAACATTCTCAGTCCATAAGCTACCGCTAAGCTTGCTTTAAGCCTCCAGATCAATATGAATAGTTTTCTAACTAGTTGTCTATTGCCTTCTACCTGTTCTTTAGGCGATTAAACCCTAAAAATCCTAGAAGTTAAAATGTATAATTCTCTATCAATGAATAGCCTACCCATCATACTGCTTTCCACTAGTTGAGCTTGAATCGAGATGATCTAGTTAAAGTTCCATAGAACAAGTCTACCGTGAATATTCATTTATCCTATATATTTACTGTACTGCTAAAATACCACTTACTGTGCGCCACTACAACCTTTCTTCCCTGACCATTCTGCTCGGCTGGTTCTTTCTTTCCTGTCAGCCGGAACGGCCGAACCTGATCCTGATTATTGCCGATGACATGGCCTGGGATGACTGTGGGGCTTACGGGCATCCCACCATCCGAACTCCCAACATCGATCGGCTGGCCCGGCAGGGTATGCGATTCGATCAGGCATTTCTGACTACCAGCTCCTGCAGCCCGAGTCGATCCAGCATCATTACCGGCCAATATCCGCATAGTACGGATGCGGAGCAGTTGCACTGGCCACTGCCCGTCGAGCAGGTTACGTTCGTAGAAAAACTGCGACAGGCAGGTTATTGGACCGGGCAGGCCGGAAAATGGCACTTAGGCGAAGCTGTGAAAGACCGCTTTGATACCATAATGGACGTTTCTACTTCCGGGTTTCAGCTTCCCGCTAAGGGCCAGGCTATGGTGCAGCAAGCCAACGAAAGTGGTTGCGAAGACTGGTTACCGCTGCTGGAGTCACGACCTTCGGGGCAACCATTCTTTCTGTGGCTGGCTGCCCTGGATCCTCACCGCGACTATCGTCCTAACAGCATTGCCCAACCCCATACCCGAACTGATGTTGTGGTACCTCCCTATTTACCGGATACTCCGGAAGTGCGGGATGACCTGGCCCTCTACTACGACGAAATCAGCCGACTGGATGATTATGTAGGAAGATTGTTGGAAGCGCTTGAGCAGCAAGAGATTGCGGAAAATACGCTGGTACTGTTTATCAGCGACAATGGTCGACCTTTTCCCCGGGATAAGACTACGCTGTACGACGGAGGCATTAAGACGCCCTGGATTGTTCACTGGCCAAAGGCGGTTATTCCCGCATCTACCTGCGCATCCTTAGTAAGCGCTATCGATATTGCCCCCACCTTCCTTAAGCTGGCCGGATTGGAACCGCTCCCTACTTTCCGCGGCCAGGATTTCTCGCCTTTACTATCTCAGCCCGATGAACCGATACGGGAATTTATCTATGCTGAAGACCACTGGCACGATTTTGAGGATTACACCCGGGCGGTACGAACGACCCGGTTCAAGTATATCCGCAACTTCTACGACGACTTGCCTAACACCCCCTCGGCCGATGCTCTGAGAAGTCCTACATTTCAAACCATGTTACAGCTCAAAGAAGAAGGTGAGCTAACCCTAGCCCAACAAGCCTGCTTCGTCGCCCCCCGCCCCGCCGAAGAATTATACGATACTCAGCAAGACCCTCATGAACTCGTTAATCTCGCTACTGACCCTAAATATACTGAAACACTGAAGGCAATGAGGAAAACGATGACCGAGATACGGGAGCAGACCCAGGACTATTTACCGACACTAAGAACTCCAGATGAGTTTGACCGGGATACGGGCCAACCCAACAAACACAGAATCCGCCCTCGTCCTTCTAAAGCGCAGATGCAACAGTCATCGGTTACACCCCATTAGCCAGCTAGAGAGTGAAGGATATTCGGTAAACTTTTTTAGTCGATAAGTCTGGACTAGATTTATCCGGAAAAAAATCACCTAGGTTATCCACATAGAAGGTTATTATCGCGTAGCCTACTTTAAGAGCATAAACTCACTTTCTAATTATAACTCTCAACCCATGGCACATCAGCTTTTACTTACGGTAGCCTGTTTTCTTTTAGCGCTAACCACATTCGGGCAGGACGCTCAACCGGAGTATACTTCTACCCAAAAGGATTGGGGCTTTAGTATTACTCCCTACGCCCTGCTGGCCTCCCAGTCAACCGACGTAGGAGGGCAAAAACTCCGGCAATCGTTTAATGACCTTAGCTCCTTGACGAACAGTGGCTTCCAGGTCATTGCTAGCGTCCGCTACAAACGACTATCGTTTGCGTTCGACGGCACTTTTGCCGAACTGGGAGATAGGGCGGTTAGTGGGCCGCTCAGAGTAGATTTTACCGTCAATCAAAATATCTTCGGCTTTAAAGCTGGCTATTCGGTATACGAAAACTTCGAGTTTGGAGAAGATGAAATTTTGAAGGGCTGGGCTTTGGGAGTAAACCTGGGGGCAAAATACTGGGCCAACAAAGTAGGGGTAAACTACTCTATTACTATTAACGACATTGTCATTGATGAGGGAAGCTTTAGCGAAAACCAGGAGTGGTGGGACCCAATGATTGGGGTGAATGGCCGATTTATTCTAAGTAACCGGTTTGCCCTCATTGTGGACTCAAACATAGGTGGGTTTGGTTTGGGCAATGCGTCTAAGTTTACCTACGATTTAACCTACATCAATGCCTTCAAGCTATCGAAGCTGGTGGTAGTTAATGTTGGATTTAGAAGCTTCAGATACCGTAGGGTAGACGGCAGCGGCGAGGGTGAGCTTACCACGAATGTAAGCGTTTTGGGGCCGATGTTAGGCGTCTCATTGGTTTTCTAGTTTTCTTTTGTACTCAGTAATCGCAAGCTGCCAATATTTCGTCGCCAACCGGATATGTAGATAAAGCCCCTACTGTTGGGAAAAGGAGCGGCGGTGCCGATGATTGTGATATTTCTGGGAGTAATCGGTGGACTCATGATATCGGGGTTTATTGGCCTGTTTACCGGAGCCATCATCGTATCCTTAGGGTATAAGCTGTTTGTGTCTTGGCTGAATAGTGATAATACCAAGAGTAATCAGCAGCTCCCGGCTACTACCGCTAGCCAACTGGCGGAGTCATAGTACTGACAAGTAATTGATTTATTACTAACCCAAGTTGTGAGATATATAAAGCCTTCGGTTCAGTCTGTTACCTTTAGCATTACCACACGTCTAAACCCAACAGCTATGAACCAAAAGGCTATTGCAATTTATTGTTTTCTGGATGATTTTCTGCAAGCAGTACGCTGGAAAGAAGACAAGCGTACTCGTCTTACCGATGCCCAGGTACTTACAGTAGGTCTGCTAGCGGCTCTCTATTTCTACGGTAACCAAGCGTCAGCTTTACGCTATCTTGTGGATCATCACGGCTTTTACCCGTTGGAAAAATCACAGTTTAACCGACGTCTGCATCGCCTTTCCCCGCAACTCATGGTGATCTTTCGGGCAGTAGCCACGAGCTTAAAGTACCTCAATACGGAAAGTCGTTACTTGTTGGATAGTTTTCCTGTAGCCGTTTGTCATAATATTCGTATCGCTCGCTGTCGCCTGCTAGAGGAGGAGGCGTACCGGGGATACTGCTCTAGCAAAAAGAGCTATTTTTACGGGTTTAGGGTACAAATGATGACCACTGAAGCAGGCCTGCCAGTAGACTTCTATCTTTATGCTGGGGCGTTCGTGGATGTGACCGATTGGCAAACCATGCCTGTTGACCTACCTGCAGGCAGTGAACTGTACGCAGATAGTGGTTACACCGACTATCAAGTAGAAGATTTGTTGCAGGAATGTGATCAGATTCACTTGCGGACTGTGCGTAAAAAGAATAGTCAGCGTAGTGACCCCGCTTGGTTGGCCTACTTGAAGCATCATTTTCGCAAACGGATTGAGACGGTCTTCTCGCAAATCAAAGCGCACTTCCCTGCGCATATTCATGCAGTCACTGCTGAGGGGTTTATCCTCAAAATCACGCTATTTATCATTGCACTTACTTTGGACTATCTCACAACTTGAATTACTATCTTAATTTCAAATTAATATTCAAAAAAGTGATCAGTATTTACGAACTTATGCTGTAGCTTCTTCCGAATAGACTTAAGAATAATTACGACCTAAAGAACTAATGAAAAGACTCTTAATTCTTATTTGTGCACTAATAAGTGCAACGTTGCTGCTAGCCCAAGAGGATAGCAATTCTTCGAGCCGCAGCGTAGATTCGGTGGCGGTGTACCTTTTAGATAATGTAGTGGCGATGATTGGCGAACTTCAGTCCTGTAGCTACCAACTTACTACCTCAGTAGATAAGGTTCATCCTACCTACGGACTACACAAGGAGTTTACTGACTATAAAGTGTATATGAGTGGGACAGATAAGATGCTGATACTAGAGGAGGGATACGACGGAAAATGGGGATACTGGTATAACGGGACTATCTTCACGTATTACTCCTACAACGAAGACAACTATGCGATTATTGATGCTCCGTCCAATACGGTAGCCATGATTGACACCTTGCACCAGATGTACAACATTGAGTTTCCGGCGGCAGATTTCTTCTATCCTACCCTCACCGACGATATTCTCAATAGCTTTGACACGCTGTGGTACCTAGGAAGAAAGCATATTGGAGAGCAGGAGTGTTCTCACATTCTGGCTACCAACGAAAGCATGAATGTACAGATATGGCTAACGGATGATGGCTTTACTCTACCGCTACAATTTGTTATTGTTTACCGCAATCAGAAAGATTCTCCGCAGTACGAAGCTACTTTTACTCATTGGGAAGTAAATCCTGAGTTGCCCCCCAGCCTCTTCGAGTTTGTGCCTCCGCCCGATGCCCGCCTGATTGCTACTTTTCCCAAAACTTCTAATTGACCTACTGCCTTATGATAACCAAACGTAATTCCATCTTTCCCAACTGGGCAATAATTACCATGCTGGTTTTAATGATTGGACTAGGCTTACCCGATTTAGCCGAAGCCCAACGAATGCGTCACCGGCCAACTCCCTCCCAACGGCCATCTACCCGCCCCTCCAACCGCCCGCCTTCTAACCGTCCTCCATCGAGCCGGCCACCCTCCCAGCGACCACCCAGTCAAAGACCTCCCAGCAGTCGTCCACCATCAAGTAGACCACCATCACACCGCCCTCCTAGTAGTCGTCCTCCCTCACAACGACCACCGCCTAGCCGGCCACCTTCTAACCGTCCACCCAACTATCGCCCTCCAAATCGGCCTAGTCGTCCACCGGCGTATCGCCCTCCCTACCGCCCCAGCCGCCCTATTTGGGTGCGCCCCGGTTACCGTCCGTATCCTCCACCCTACCGCTACGGACGCTGGAGATTCTACGGCTACTACCCCTATTATTATCACCCTTACCGCCCCTACTACTGGGGGGTTTACCGTCCGGCCTGGGGTTTCTTTGTAGGAGCTTTAACCGCCACTGCTATCATTGTTACCATTGAAAATCAGAAGTACCACTATGATCAGGGAGTTTTTTACGAACCTACTGACGATGGATATGAGGTAGTACCCGCTCCGGTGGGGGCCACGGTAGAGGAAATACCCGAAGAAGCCCAGCAAGTAGTGATCAATGAAACCAATAATTACTACTACTTTGGCGGAGATTATTTTGAGAAAACCGACGAGGGCTATACCGTAGTACCTCCAGTAGCCGGAACCATTGTAGAGCACCTGCCGGAAGGCGGAGAAGAGGTTAGGGTAGGTAAGCAAACCTACGTGCGCTTTGGCGAAATCTACTACCAGCCGGTACAGGTAGACGGAGAAGATATGTACGAAGTAGTAGAAGTTAAAGAAGAACCGGAAGAAGAAGATAACAAATAGTTAAGCGTCTTGACCAAGTAGAAATGCTCATGATAGCAAGTTTGGTAGCCTATACTACCCAAACGAATGAAGTCTAGAGCGACGATTCAAACACTACCATTTACTTTGGAGGAGATATTATCACCATGCAGGGAAATGAACTTACCTACGTTGAGGCGATGGTAGTGAAAGAAGGTAGCATTGCTTTCGTCGGTGATCAAACCGAAGCCAAGGAAAACTATACCGATACCCGTAAGATAGACTTGTTCGGAAAAACCATGCTTCCCAGATTTATTGACGTACATAGCCCCTTCTCTATAAGACTATTTTTTTTAATTCTAACTTTCTCAACAGCTTAACACATCAAGTTCATTCATTGGAGGTGTTCATGAAAATGATCTCTCAATCTATGTGTCGGTTTGCAGCTTGATTACTGATTAAAGTTGGGATGTATTGGATCTGATAGCGCAATTTGCAAAAAATAGCTATTTTAGAAACACACACTACCATGAAATACGCTGCCCTTACCCTCGCTGTTCTTACCTTCACATTTGCTTGCACCGTCCCGGATGAAAGCCAGGTGGGAGAAAATACTGATCAATCCTGGCCAGTCGCTAGTGCTTCCAAAGGTAACACCAAGTACTCGCCCCTCAGTCAGATTAACCGGAATAATGTTCACCAACTGCAAGTGGCCTGGGAATATCGGGGCGGAGACGAAGGCTACTCTATTGAGTGTAACCCGATTGTGGTAGATCGAGTGCTATACGCTACTTCTCCTTCGGTCAATGTTTTTGCTCTGGATGCCGCCACCGGAGAAGAGATCTGGACATTTGACCCTTTCGCCTACGTGGGAGATACTGATCGGATGCGGAGATCATCAGCCGTAAACCGGGGCTTAGTTTACTGGGAAGAGGGTGAGGATCAACGAATATTTATCGGAGTAGGCCCGTTCCTTTTCTCGCTAGATGCCCAAAGCGGAGAGCCCATAATCAGCTTTGGTAAACAAGGGAAGATTGACCTGTTAGACGGACTGGACCGTGATGTAGAAGGATTGTGGATCAACGCTTCTTCCCCCGGAATTATCTATCAGGATTTGATTATCATTGGGGCTCAGGTGGGTGAAGGGGAAGGCCCAACCCCACCGGGTCACGTGCGGGCTTTTGATGTGCGCAGCGGGGAGCGTAAGTGGATCTTTCATACCATTCCCTATCCGGGCGAGTACGGCTACGATACCTGGCCCGAAGAAGCCTGGAAAACCTTTGGGGGTGCCAATGCCTGGGGAGGCTTCTCCCTGGACGAAGAGCGTGGCATTGTTTTCTTCGGTACCGGCTCAGCCTCCCACGATCACTTCGGAATTAAACGCCACGGTCAGAACTTATTTGCCAACTCGGTAGTAGCCCTGAATGCCGCCACGGGCGAGCGGGTGTGGCACTATCAGATCGTACACCATGATTTGTGGGATTATGATCTACCCACACCACCTAACCTAATCACCGTGGAGCACGACGGGGAGCGTATCGACGCGGTTGCTCAAGTGTCTAAAGTAGGTATGTTGTTTTTGTTTAACCGCGAAACCGGCGAGCCGCTGTTCCCGATTGAAGAACGCCCGGTGCCCCAAACCGAAGTACCCGGCGAGCAAACCTGGCCTACCCAGCCCTTTCCTACCCGTCCGCGCCCCTATGCCCGACAAACCTTTCGGGAAGAAGATATTACCAACCGCACTCCCGAAGCCCACGCCTTTGTGCGGGAAAATGTATACGATAAATACGGCGACTCGCGCATCTACGACCCGCCCAGCTTTGCGGGTGATATTATCTTCCCTCAGTTCAACGGAGGCACCGACTGGGGAGGAGCAGCAGTTGACCCGGAAACCAGTTTTCTCTACGTAAACACTAGCAATGAACCGGAGCTAATGCGCGTAGTGGAGGCCGACGAAGGCGCTGATTTTCCCTATGATGTTACCGGTCACCAACCGGTGAAAGATAACGAAGGCTTCCCGATCTCCACTCCCCCCTGGGGCACGCTGAGTGCTATTGACCTGAACCAAGGAGTGATCGCCTGGCAGGTTCCCTTCGGCACTTATCCTGAACTAGAAGGAACTACTGAACTGCCCACAGGCACCTTCAATATGGGTGGGCCAGTGGTTACTGCGGGCGGACTGGTTTTTCTGGGGGGATCGATGGATGAGAAGTTCCGGGCGTTTGATAAGGAAACCGGTAAGGTTTTATGGGAAGCTAAGCTTCCGGCGGGCGGCTACGCTACCCCAGCAACCTACTCCATCGAAGGAAAGCAGTACGTAGTGATTGGCGCGGGTGGCGGTGGCAAACCCGGCACCCGCACCGGCGATTCTTACGTCGCTTTTGCGCTGCCCGATGGTGATACCTCTAGTGATCGTAGCGACTCACCGCAGGCTACTGCTGTAGTTGAAGATGAAGGTTTGCAGTTGTACACCTCCCGCTGTGCCTCCTGTCATCAGTTTAACGGCCAAGGGCTAGCCGGTAACTACCCGCCTCTAGTCAACACCAATTGGGTTACGGGAGATAAAGGTCGGCTGATCAGACTAGTGCTCGGAGGGCTAAACGGCGAACTTGAAGTGAACGGAGTGGAGTACAATCAGGCGATGCCTCCCTGGGGCGGCTTTCTGGAGGATGAACAAATAGCCTCGATTCTAACCCACGTTCGGACCTCCTGGGGTAACGAAGCCTCGGCGGTATTGGCGGAAGAAGTAGGTAAAGTACGTAAAGCTACTCAAACCAAAACTGGCATGTGGACTGCCGAAGAGTTAGCGAAAGAAGAAAACCAGGGTGTTCCGGAATAGTGTTCAAGCAAACGACCTCAACCGTCCTCATTTCCCTTCTTCTTTTGCTTCTTCAGAGCTACGAGCGTCTCGATAACTTGTTTAATGTCCTGTTCTTCTAAGGAGGCAAATTCCGCTTTTTCCCCGTAGTCGCTCACGATTTTGACGGTAAACTTTTTTCCAGGCGGAACCACGTCAGAATCGAGTGTAAACTTCCTTCTTTTCAGAAGATTGATCATTACCCAAACCACGACCATATAAGCGCAGCCCATTATTATCAGATCAATCATAACGCTATAGTTCATAGTGTCAATTATATTGATACATAAGATAGGGATTTAATAGCCGGTAATCTCTTTAATCTTGGAAAAAAATGCTCGTTTACGTTCGGAATTGATACTCCAGTCTACTGGTACACTCTGGTAGCCATCTTCAAAGCCCTCACCGTCCATTCGGAAATCGAAGTAGCCCCAGGAGGCGTAGGAGCGCACAGCGGTGACTAAGTTATTGGTATCCGCATCAAAGTCGAAATGATCATCTTCGTTAAAGACGATGGGCATGGGCCGGAAGCCTTCTACCTGCTTGGTTTGAGCTACCATCTCGGCAATTCGCTCCGGCTCGTGCACTCCGTTTCCGTGAATCAAGATAAAATCAGCTGACTGCACCACGTTGGGCCGAGGAATACTATTTCCGTTGTAGCTAGTACTGACTAGGTAGCGGAACCCGTCTTTCTCTTTACTTTTTACCAGATTAATCAACTCATGGATTCTATCCGCTTTGATAATATCTCGGTCGTAGCCTCGGTTATCACATTCGTTAGCTACTTCAATCAACACGTTTCGGTAGCCTTTATCCAACAGCCAATCTATCGCATTTTCCGTAGCCTGCTTCACAGCCTCATCATCCCGTAAGTTTTGATCCTGTCCAAAGTAGAACAATCCGATCATGGGTACCATTTTCAATTCTTCGGCTTTATCCAGTATTCGGGTGAGCCGGTCAAAATAGGCGGGTCGTAGGGTTCCGTCTTCCTCATACGCGGAATTATACCAGTTCTTGTTTCCGTAACCCATTGGGCTGCCGCCCTGTAAGTTTATTGTAAAGGATAGTAATCCGTGGTCATGCCAGTCATCCATTGCCGCCACAAATTCATCGGTATTACGGTCGGCGTCCCATTCGCCGGTATCGGGGTACTTCCAGCGTACGGCGGTTTCCGGATTCAGATCATCAAAAACACCCTGCACCATGCGGGAGTTAAACAGTAAGCCCTCAATCTTATTCCCCTCCCAGGTCCGCCCCGGATAGGTAGGTTCACCGTCAATCAAGAATTGTTCTCCCTCAATAGTTACGGTAGTTCGGTCCTGCGCCAAAGCCGCATACTTAAAATTGAATGAGAGGTAAACGATAATAAAGAGAGACGCAATGAAATAGGATAGCCGCATAAACGATGAACAGTTAGTAGGTTGTTGATAAAACCCTAAAGTAGAAAAAGTAAGGCTTCCAAACTAACAGCTCAAGTAAATAGCCAGCTAGCACCAATCGACAACCAGCTATTTACTCTACCCACTTTCAATTATCCATTTTCAATCCATCGGGGTGCCGACCACCGTGAATTCTAAGGTTAAAACAAGTTTTCTGCGTATAATTTTTCTGGGAAG
>CAKZYJ010000357.1 GCA_937884755.1 uncultured Flammeovirgaceae bacterium | reverse complement strand
GTAATCAACTGACCAGTTTCTGGCCTGCTCACTTTCGACTACTTCAAATGAGAAAAATATATCTTGCTGAATGTGAGAATTAGCAGGCATATCTTCAGCAATACCCGTGATCTGGTACTGCCTTGATCCAAATAAATCGTAAAGTGTAAGCGGTTCTCCAATAAGATGCTGGCTTGCTTCTCCAAATAGCTTGGTGGCGGCCGACTCAGAAAGCACTACTGACTGGGGATTGGCAAGTACTTGCTGCGGATCGCCGTAGCGTAACAGGAAGTCAAACATACTGAAAAAATTAGCATCAGCGTATACGAATGGCTCCTTAAATGCCCGTTGCCCCTCTTCATCTTCAATGCTAAGTGTACCCTTCTGACTCCAAAGACGGGTGGCTTTATCTATTTGAGGAATTCCTTCTTCCAGAAGAGGCGCTACCGTAAAATACAATAGTGATGTTTTGTACTGTCGTACATCACCCTGGGCTCCAACCCGATACAAATCTTTTTTATTCTCATGAAACTGATCGAAGCTTAACTCAAAACGGATGTACTGAATAATCAGTAAGCTAGCGGCCAGACCAATGGCTAATCCAGCAACATTAATGAAAGTAAAAACTTTGTTCTTACGGAGATTACGAAAAATTGCGACGAAAAAATGCTGAAACATTAGTATAATATTTTTTCTGGATATATATCAAAAAATAATACCAGTATTATAACCTACTGTATATCAGATGAATAGATTATATCCATCTCTTAAAAGTGTATCAATTTGGAACAAGTGATTGTACCGAAACGATACAGTCAACGAATTACTTTCTCGGTCATTTACCGGAAAGTAAGGTCTGAATTGCTGTCGCTACACTTTCGTGCTCATCTGAAGAGGATACTGATTGATCGAGAAGGCCCAGATAAAATGTGTTATTAACGGCAGTCATCAACGGAATAGCTCCCTTCTGGCGGCCCAGTCCAAATACTACCATTCCGTCGGGTGAAGACAACCCGTTTTCAGTGTTTCCCAAGAAACCCAGTAGATCGTTATGTTCATCTTGTTCCGACATTCCAATGAAAAGGAGTTGATCCGTTGACTGGTCGCCGAAGTACGCCCACCTCCAGTTGCCAATTACCCGCTCACCAGCGTAGTAGTCAGGAATGTTGGTTTGGTAGCCTTCGGTGTCAGTCCCCCAGTAATGGGTATCGGGTGCGTACTTGCCTCCCGGAGTTCCTTCGTACAAAAACCAGTAGGCATGATTAGTATCTACCTTTTCCATAGTCACCGAGGCATAAGTATCGTAAAACGTCCAGGTCCATTGCCATTTTCCGCTTATGCTAGTAGTGCGTATTTTATTCCCATCTAGAATTTCGCTGATGCATTGATCAAACCCCGGGTGTCCAGCACCACCATCATCCGATTGAAACACAAAATTAGGCATACCCCGAAAGCCCGCTGCTGCCGAAGCCGGATACTCACTTAAGGGATCTTTCTTAAAACCAATCCAATCGTTTCCTCTCGAATCAATTAAGCGAGAAAGCCCCCCCCCAGCCCGATCGTACCAGTACGTTGCCTTGGAGGTACGAACTACAAGCTGAGCACGGCCTTCATAACTACCTTCCTCAATTTGTACTGATGAACAACTACTGAATACAATGATAGTGAATAAACCGAGAAGCGAGAGAAAGTAGAACTTATTCATCAGCAATTGGAATAACCGAAAAGGGGCCGAAAGTAACATCAGTATTATGGGCTAGAAGTAAAGCGCTTCCCGATTCAATATTCTCTGTAGTGTATTCGTCAGCTACTAAATCCCAATCAGTTGGTTCGGCTTGACCATCTTCCCAAAGTTTTACTTGGTAGCGAGTGAGTGAATCATGTACAGTGAATACCCGGTGTTTCATATGGTATTTAGTGCCAAGATTAATCTTCCTGATTTTACTAGTATCTTCTACGTACAGATGTTCGCCATCAAACACCCGCCAACGGCAACTATCCAAATTTCCTGTTAGCCGAAACTCAGCAGTTGCTCCCAGTGGAAACCACTTTACATTAGGTTGTTTACCATCAGTATCGTGACCAGGCCAGCGAGAAGCGATGGCGGCATGGCTCACATTAAATGTAGGTGGCCCGGGACGAGGAACGGTAAAATCATGAAAGATCACGGAGGTAGTTACTTCGTAATCCTGCCAGGAAGCATCTCCGAAGGCCAGCACCCGATCGTAGTAGGGTTCGGTAGTTTTTACTCCGCCATCTGCCAACTCCCATTTTCCGTCTACAATCTGCACTACGTCCGAAATCTGTTGTACCGTATCCCAGTCAATTGCGTAGGGTAGCGGCCATTGACTTCCCCTATCAAGATGTACTGAGATGGTTTCACTTATTTGCATGCCTGCCGAATCAGCGGCGGTAATTACTACTTCATTTTTCCCCACTCTTAGCGAGTCAATATGTAGCTCAACATTAAAATCACCGGAATTCGCAAGGCGACGACCATCCTCCCCTAAAGATAGAGTAAGAAAAGACTGTCCATTTAGCGAGTATTGTAATGATTGAACCTCAGCGACTGGCTGAACGTTTCCAAGAATATTAACCCATTGCTGGGGAGTTCCTCTTTTACCAAAATACTGTTCGCTACCGTACCATACGTCAATTTGAAGATTAGAACTAGCTGTAGGCTTGCATTGAACTAATCCAATTAGCAATCCAAGAATTACTGAAAAGTATAGACAACGAGAAAGAAATGATTGACGATGACTTCCGTGTGTACTGTTTGTCAAGAGATATTAGCTTTAATTAGGCGGAAAATAGACAAATTGCCGATTAAAATAAACTGCTTCAATTATCATTTGTCCGAAAATAGTCAAACAATGTCTGTCAAGCTGATATTTACTAATTGGTGGGAAGCTATTAGTTGCCAGGGAACAACTAACTGTAGCACTGAGAAAGATATTAAATTTGTCAGAACACTCAACCAGTCAGCAGTGGTTAACGCTATCACGCTACTGCTCTGTATTCCAATTGTTTTTCAACTTGGTTTCTCGTTCAGAGAATCAGTGGTATTAGGAATGTTCGCTATTGGCTACTTATCTGTAATCACCGTCAATCGCTTTCTGCACTATCGTTGGGGACTTTGGACAATATTCCTGTGTGCCAGTTTTTTTATTTTCTGGACATCTTCTACGTTCGGGTACAACAGCCATACCCACTATGGTTTTATCCTGGTCTCAATTGGAATTACACTTAATCTATACCGGCAGTTTCCTCGCTTATTCTGGTCATTAATGGTTCTCAACGGGCTTCTGATAGGTCTATTATATTTTTCTGACTTTTCGCTGTTGTCAGCAACATATATATCATCAGAATCAATCTTAAAGTTAAGCTATATAGAATTCTTCTTGTTGCTAGGTATAGTCACCATAATGGCTATCATCTACGTCAACAACCAGCAAAAACTCGTCAGTAAGTTAGAGGTTACTCAGTCTGATTTGGAAAAAAAGAATCAAGCTTTAACCAAGATTAATCAGGAGCTAGACCAATTTGTGTACAGCGTTTCGCACGATTTGCGGGCTCCGATTGCTTCTACGCTGGGGCTAATTGAGCTTAGCCAGCAGGAATCAGATATGTCTACCGTTCAGGAGTACTTAAAACTTAAAGAGAAAAGCTTACACAAACTGGATACTTTTATTAGTGAACTCATTGATTATTCTCGCAATACTCGCTTAGACATTCAGCACGATCAAATTGACTTCCGCTCGGTTATAGAAGAGATTTTAGAGGAGCATAGTTATTCTGAGCGAGCTATGCAGATCTCGATGGCATCAGATACCAGGCAATCAAGTACTTTTATTAGCGATCAGCGGCGATTGCGAATGATTTTGCACAATCTGGTTTCTAACGGCATACGCTACAGTAACCTTGAGCAAGAGCAACCTTATTTGAAAGTAATTGTCAATGTTACTGATAAGGAGGTTATCATTAAAGTTACTGATAACGGAGTGGGAATTCACCCGCGTCATCAAACTAATATTTTTGATATGTTCTTCCGAGCCAGAGAGACTGAAGTAGGCTCGGGCCTAGGACTTTACATTGCTAAAGAGGCTACAGAAAAGCTACGGGGACAAATAACCGTAGACTCGTCATTGGGAGAAGGCACGACTTTTACCGTGGTACTTCCCAACCTTTTGAAGCCTGAAAACCTCCAGGAAACCCATACGAGTGGAGATTCAACGGAACAGAATCAGGACGTTTAGCGACTGTAACGTACTTTCACCATAATTCCCGGCCACTGCACTTCCATCCCGTGTACCATTTGTCCCTGAAATAACGAGGTTTTCAACGTAGTAATAGTGTTTTCACCGGACTGGAGGTAATCTGTATTTTCCAGGTTTACTACGTGGAGCATGGCATCGTAGCAGGGATCTTGGCGGGAGTAGACCAAATGGTCGTTCAGCAAAATACCATTAGAGTAGCAAGGGCTCCAGCTAATCCAGATTAGTTGATACTCACTCGCCTGCTCAACATCTTCCGAAATACGAAACTTAGAGGAAAACTCGCCCGAGCGGGTGACCCACTTAGCGGGCTGATCGTAGGGCTTGTACAATTTCACCGAGTAATTCCGTTCGGGTAATTCCAGAGTGTTCAGGGCGGGAGTAGCGTAGATTAAACCATCTACAGTAGTGACCCGCGCGTATACTTTCATCGGTTCGGGCTGATCGGGCAACCACTCGGTGTTCCAGTTTACGGTAAACGGTGCGGTATCACTGCTCCCGATGTGGCAAATCAGGCGTCCTCGGTGCAGGTGAGCGTGCCACTGTCGGTACTGCCCATTGCCTTCCCAATCGGCGTCTTCATAATAGCCTATATAATCTACCTGTTGAATGCCTTCTACATTTTCAGCGTCTAGCGAAAGGTGAAATCCATTTTCGGTAGTATTTATTTGCAAGGGGGAATCGTCAGTGGCAAAAGGAGATGCTTTGTCATAGTAAATACGGAAAGTAACTCCGTACAGTAAGTTCTGGGGCCAGTTCCAGTAATGGGTAGTATCTACCTTAACCCGAAAAGTGTTATCCTCTCCTTCGTTCAACAAATCTAATGGCACCGCTACCACCGGATTAAAATGGTGCATGTAATCGTAGGCCGGATTGGGAATGCTATCGGCCTCCGGTACCGGTAGCCATTCGCTGTTATTGACTTGAATTGATAATCCCCGAGTGCCTTCGTGGCTCAGTATTTTTTCAATGACTATCTCGGCTTTTACCGCACCTTCTAGGTCCAGGGCCTGCTTCAACGGAATAAAGCCATCCTGATGAGCATCGGCGGGAAAGTGATTGGGGTTGATGCTATAGTCAAGCCTTCCTCCTACCCGCAGAAACTTTCCACTTTCCTTTACCATGTTAGGTAACCAATGATAGTCGCGAAACACATCACCCGGTTGGGGCTGGGCAACAGCAATCTCCCAAGCTAAAAGAAAAACAAAAGAAGCTAGTTTTTTCATGGCTGAGGAGTGCCTTCATTGATCCAGACATCCAGGCGGGGGGTTTTCCAACTGTAGGGCTTGCCGAGCACGTCGTAATCGCCGTCGCCATCCAGGTCTACTAAGCGGCCTTCGTGTACACCGAAGCCAGTCGCTACCAACTGTTCATTGAAATTGCCCTGTCCGTCACCCAGTAAAATGCGGATCTTCGAGTCCGGATTACCTTCGCCAAAGCGCATCTCGGCGGAGAAAATATCCAGATGTCCGTCTTGATTAAAATCTAGCAAATCAATGGTGTGACCGTTGTCCAGGCTAGATATTATTTCTTTTTTATGCCAGGTTCCTTCGCGGTACTCGTAGAGTACCATTGGCGCTATTCCATCTCCTACTACCAGCACCACTTCGGGGCGACCACCCTCAATAAACTGCCCAGTAGCCGACCGAGTGAAGGTGTAGGAGGCATCAATAATATTTTCTTCAAACTCG
Source organism: uncultured Flammeovirgaceae bacterium (assembly GCA_937884755.1). Lineage (GTDB taxonomy): Bacteria > Bacteroidota > Bacteroidia > Cytophagales > Cyclobacteriaceae > Tunicatimonas. The sequence goes on along the minus strand of CAKZYJ010000357.1, from coordinate 69,140 downwards.
CCGTCGCCCAGGTGCTTAAACCAGCGGCCGCCCCCCACAATATCCATCGTTCCATCGCCGTCAATATCGGCTTTAGCCAAACCTTCGTGTTCGTTTGGATCTTTCCAACCGGGGTATCCCTCCTGTCCTAACTGTTCCATCTGACTATCGATGCCGTACTTATAAATAGCGTGAAAGTCCCATTCCTCGGTTTCTTTGGGATTATCGGGGATTTCCGCCAGGAATAAGGCTTTACCTCTCTGGTTCCAGAAGACTAACTCCGTTTGGCCATCGCCATCAAAATCGCCGAAGAGTTGGTCATGGTGCTTGTTGCTTCCTGATTTTTTTATGGAGTAGCGGTTCCAGGGCTGCTCGTAGTTGGGGTAAGGGTTTTCCCACCACCATACTTCATTGCTGCGACTTTCTCCGGCAAATACAATATCAGTATCTCCGTCGCCATCAATATCGTGGTAAGCCGAACCAGCCTCTATGCGTAAAGCTTCATCTTCTACCACCATCCGGTCCCACTTCTCGCCGTTTTTCTTGTACCAAACCACCGACGGCGCGGCTGTTCGCTCGGTAATCACAAAGTCGGTTACTCCGTCTTTATCCAGATCAGTCGCTAAAGATGCAGTCTGCTGCCCTCCGCTGTTGGGAGCCGGTAAATCACCGCTCTCGGAAGAATAGTGTTTCCACTGAATGGGCGAGACATCATTGTCGTTGCGCCATACGTGAAGATACTGAGGTTGATCCCAACCCACGCTGACAATATCCAGATCGCCGTCATTATCCAGGTCAGCTAATTGGGTGCCCAGATGACTTTCCTTGCCTCGGTCTAACTCATGCTGGCTAAAGTTTCCCTGCCCGTCGTTGCTCCAGGCTTGCAGGGCTAGCGCATTACCTTTATGTTCGCTAGTTAAAATATCATTATCACCATCCTGATCCAGATCGGCTACCGCCAGATTATTCATAGAGTACTGAGTAACGACCAGGTGCCGTTGCCACTTATTTTGTTCTGCATTTGCCGGGTTTTCGTACCAAAATAGATTGCCGTCGGCCTCTAAACCAGGATAGCGTTCTTCGCTGATGATGATATCTGCTTGATTATCCCCATTCAGGTCGGCTACTTCTACCCTATCCACCGCATGATTACTGCGGCCTACTACCTGAGTGGTCCAGTTGTCGCTACCGTCGCCGGGGTTGGCAAACCAGACTACCTCGGTGGGTTCTTCTTTATTCTTTTCGGAATAGCGTCCAGCGGCAATGTCAATGTCGCCGTCTCCATCCAGGTCTCCGGTACCAATGCCCTCATCGGAGGTATTCTTTCCTACTAGCATTCGGGGCCAGTTTCCTTCCGATGGATTATCCGGTATAGTTAAGGCGTAAATATTACCCGCTCCGGCAATCAGTAACTCCGGCTTACCTTGCCCATCCAATTGAGCCATAGTAAATCCTTGGCTATTAACGTGGCTGGTAGCGGGTACTTCGGCTACCTTGGTAGCCTGCCAAGATATTCCGGCTTCGTCTTCAGCTTCCAGCCAGTATACGTCAGGAAGGGCCATCCCGATGATGTCGCCGTAGGCATCGCCATCCACGTCTACCACAAAGATACCGTCCACGTTCATGCCTACGTCCTGTTTTTTCCACTGCCCGCTCAGGTCACCTCCCGGATTTACGTACACGTGCCGACCGGCCAGAATATCAGGATAGTTATCGTTCGTTAAGTCACCCATTGCCAGCCCAAAGTAGCGCAGCCAGGCAGGTTCGGCGTAATCGCCCCACTTATCGCGGGTAGAATCTAGCTCCATGTAGGTCCAGTGAGACAAGGATTGAGCAGTAGCCGAAAAAGCGGTTATTAGAAAGACAAAGCAGTAAAGCAGGTATTTCATAAAAAGTCTGAGTTAGGTTGCGAAGTGAAAATAGGAATTTTAATTGAAACCTATTGAATACTATTCCGGCCTAGCCTAAGAGGAACCCGCAAAACTATATTACTTAGTACGAGGCTTAACGAGGTTGTACCAAAATGAAACAATAGCTATCTTAACCGCAATGGACAAGCAAGAGGGCAATATTCTTATTGTAGACGACGATCAAGCGGTACTTTACACTGCCAAACTGATACTAAAACAACACTTTACACACGTACAGACCGATGGTTCTCCCTCTCAGATTGCCACTTACTTGGAAAAGCAAGCCTACGATGTGCTGCTGCTGGATATGAACTTTGCCCAGGGCAAAACCAGTGGCGAAGAAGGCTTATTCTGGATTAAGAAAGTACGAGAACTAGATCCTAAAGTACAGATTGTAGTCACCACTGCCTACGGGGATATTGAACTGGCGGTAAATGCTATGAAAGAAGGGGCCGTAGACTTCTTGACTAAACCCTGGGAAAAGGAAAAACTAGTAGCTACGGTAGCCTCAGTCTGCCAACTTAGCCGCTCAAAGGGAGAAGTAGAAAAGCTCAAAAATCAACAGCAAGCCCTGAGCCAAGACCTCGATAGTGCCTTTGCCGAGATTGTGAGCGAAGGTCCGGCCATGCAACTGGTATTTGACACTATTGAGAAAGTAGCTCAAACCGATGCCAATGTACTGATACTAGGGGAAAACGGCACCGGAAAAGAACTGGTGGCCCGCGCTATCCACCGAGCCTCATTACGGAACAAACAGCCTTTCATCAAGGTAGATTTGGGTACGCTCAGTGAGACGTTGTTTGAATCCGAGCTATTCGGGCATAGCAAAGGGGCTTTTACCGGAGCGGTAGAAGCGCGGGCAGGCCGCTTTGAAGTAGCCTCGAGCGGCACCTTATTTCTGGACGAAATCGGTAATCTTTCTCCCGCCTTACAAGCTAAGTTACTCACGGCTATCCAAAGCAAACAAGTGATTCGGGTAGGCACCAACCAGCCCATCAACGTGGATGTTCGCCTGATCAGCGCTACTAACCAGCCTATCTACGAGCTATCTGAGGGTAATAATCCCGAGTTCCGGCAGGATTTGCTGTATCGCATAAACACGGTAGAGATTAGCATTCCGCCTCTGCGCCAACGCCCAGAAGATATTCCGCTGCTGGTTAACCATTACTTGCAGGTCTACGGTAAAAAATACCAAAAGGAGATTCCTCCAGTACGCCCGACCGTAGCCAGTGCTCTGCAACGTTACACCTGGCCCGGCAATGTGCGAGAACTACAGCACGCTGTAGAACGTGCCGTCATTATGAGCAGTAGCTCCCAACTGGAAACCGCTGATTTGCTGGTAGATGCCAAACGACGGAAGAGTCCTGCTCCGGCAGCCAACTCCCTCAATATGGATGAAGTAGAAGAACGAGCCATTCGGGAAGCCATCAAGAAACATCAAGGGAATCTTAGCAAGGCCGCTACTGAGCTTGGCTGTGGCCGGAGTACGCTCTACCGGAAGATGAAGAAGTATGGAATATAGTGCTAGGTGTTATGGTAGGGTTAGCATAGAGCATTCAGAAATTCCAGTAGATACAGGCGAGTTAGTTACTTTCTTTTGATTCCAATTAATATCATACTCGGGTAGTAATTTTAGATGCATTGAATAGGTTTCACAGAAAGCAGCTAGAATTATCCATCAGGCAGAGGGACAATACTCTAGCCCGCCTCGCCTAATTTCCCGATAAAAAGCCTTCTTTAGAAGATAGTCAGCCGACACTGTCAGGATGATTTCCTCGACGGATAATTTTTTCCCGACGACGTCAGGAGCTTTTTTCTCCGGAGAAATGACATGCCGACGGTGTCGAGAAGCTATTTCTCCGGAGAATTTGGTAGCAGACAGAGTCGGGAAGCTTTGGCTGAGAAAATACAGCACACCTACACTTAAGCTCTTACAACCCCAATCTACCTCCTTACCACCCCAAAAAAGGTCAAACTTTTTCGTAATCTCACTGGGCTGAACAACAGTTAGATACGCTTACAGTTACGGTTTTAACAATTTGGTAATAGTTAGGTCGGGTAAGGGCTTTGGCTGAAAGCGTACTTTTGCGGTCGGTTTACAAAAAATATATCAGGAGCAACATGATACACACTTTACTCAGCATTAACCTATTCCTATAGCTGATAGGTATTTGTCATTGTAGTTATGCTCAAACTTTTTCCATCAACAAAAGGCAGATTGAGCAGCCTAGCACTGATAACGACGAGTACTTTGAACTGGCTGGCCCGGCCGGTACATCTTTAGATGGATTCACCTATCTGGTGATTGGCGATGGTACCGGGGGTAGTGGCGTGATGGAAGGCATAGTTAACCTTACTAGCCCTAGTATTCCGGCGGATGGTTTTTTTCTGGCTGCGGAAAGTATTTTTACGCTAGACGGAGCAATGGCCGACCTAACGACCAACCATAACTTTAAAAATAGTGATAACGTCACTCACCTGCTAGTGAATGGCTTCACTGGCAGCGACGGTGATAATCTGGATACTGATAATGGCACGCTGGAAGTTACTCCCTGGTCAGCCACTGAGGACAGAGTGACGCTGGTAGAAGACCTAGCTAGCAGCGAGCGAGTGTATAGCAACACGCAAATAGGCTCCAGCGGCACCTTTGTTCCGGCCTACGTTTATCGCAACCCTAATACCAGCGACAATTTCCAGATTGGTAAGTTCGCCCCTACCAACAGTGACGACACACCGAGGACATCTAACCTGGTTATTACTCCGGTAGTGGACAACATCATCATCAACGAGGTGGATGCGGAAACCCCCAGCAGTGATATTGCCGAATTTATTGAATTATACGATGGCGGGGCGGGAAATACCGCGCTCGACGGATTAGTAGTTGTCTTCTTTAATGGTAGTGACGATGCCTCCTACGAAGCCTTCGATCTGGATGGCTTTTCTACCAATTCCGACGGCTTCTTTGTGTTGGGAAATCCGGGAGTAGCTAACGTCGATCTAGTATTTGAACCAGGTAATTCGGGGGCTTTGCAGAACGGAGCCGATGCCGTAGCTGTGTATCAGGGTGATGCCACTGATTTTCCTGAAGACACTCCAATTACGACTAATAATCTACTCGATGCCATCGTATACGGCACCAGCGATAGTGATGATAACGGCTTACTGACCGGATTAGGGCAAGATACTCAGTACGATGAAAACGTAAACAGCAACCAAGACAACGAATCTAATAGCCGAGTATCCAATGGTAGTGGAAAATTCGTCGCCCAAACCCCTACCCCCGGTGCGGCTAACGAAGATAATAATAGCGGTGAGGGTAGCGAGATTGGAGAGTGCGGTGATGAAGTAACGCTGATTAGCACCGTACAGGGCAGCGGTGATACCAGTCCACTGGTAGGCCAGACCGTGGTGATTGAAGGAGTTGTAGTAGGCGATTTTCAGTCGGATGACGACGAAGGACCTTATACCGAGTTGAATGGATTCTACCTGCAGGAGGAAGGAACTGATTACGATACTGACCCACTTACCTCCGAAGGCATCTTTGTCCGCGGCACTACTGATGATGTCACTGTGGGGCAAGTGGTTCGGGTACTGGGTACTGTAGAAGAATTTGAGCGCTCAGGCGCCTCTCAAACACAACTCAGTATTTCTTCCGTCCTGGTTTGTGGTACAGCAGCAGTACCTCTTCCCGCTCAGGTCACGTTACCCGTAACGGACCGGGATTTTTTGGAGCGCTACGAAGGCATGTTAGTGCAGTTTCCGCAGAACCTGGTCATCAGCGAATACTTCAACTTTGATCGCTTCAGTGAAGTTGTTTTAGCTCAGCCCTTGCCGGAGGAAGACCGACTATACCAACCCACTGCCGTACACAAACCGGGCTCATCCGAAGCCGCTGCCCGCGATGAGTACAATCAATTGGCCCGCATTACACTGGATGATGGTCGTAGTAGTCAGAATCCTTTTCCGGCTCGGCACCCCAACGGATTCGCCTTTGATCTGAATAATTCTTTTCGGGGAGGCGACCAAGTACAGAACGCCATTGGAGTGCTGGATAATACTTTCGGAGTTTATCGTATTCAGCCTACCCAAGGAGCAGATTTTATTAAGGTAAACGAACGTCCGCAGAACCCCAAAGCGGTAGATGGTAGCCTCAAGGTAGCCAGTTTCAATGTACTCAACTACTTCAATACTATTGATGCTATTCAGGATTCGCGAAATAATAACGATCCTGCTGATGATGTTTGCGGAGGCAACGGCGATTTGGAGTGCCGGGGAGCGGATAATGAAGAGGAAAGAGAGCGTCAACTAGCCAAGATCGTGAGTGCGATGATAGAGATTGAGGCTGATATCTTTGGTCTTATTGAAGTAGAAAACTCCCCCAATGTAGAAGCAATGGAGGATATTGTAATCAAGTTAAATGATCAATTTGGGGTGGGAGTCTATGATTATATCAATACAGGAACTATCAGCACCGATGCCATTAAGGTTGGAATTATTTACAAAACTACTGCGGTAGCACCTAAAGGCAGCCACGCAGTGCTTACTGAATTTGAAGGACGTAATTTTGTTGATCCTCGGAATGGCGGCCCGAAAAATCGCCCGGCTTTAGCCCAGACTTTTGAGGAAACTGCTACCGGAGGGGTATTCACCGTAGTAGTAAACCATCTGAAGTCCAAGGGTTCAGGTTGTGGAGCCGGGGATGATGACCCCCAACAAGGTAACTGCAACGGCACCCGCGCCGATGCTGCCGATATACTAATGGACTGGATAGCCACTGACTCTACTGGTAGCAATGATCCTGATTTTATGATCATCGGCGACCTGAATGCTTATGATAAGGAAGATCCAATTGATCAGATCAAAGAAGGTGCCGATGACAATGCTGGTACCGATGATGATTTCGTTGATTTAAACTTTGAGTTTGGGGGAGAATTTGCGTATTCCTATCTCTTCGGCGGCGAGTTTGGCTACCTTGATTACGCAATGGTAAACCAATCGCTATTTTCTCAAATTACCGGACTCACCGAGTGGCATATCAATGCCGACGAACCCGGCATCTGGGATTACAACATCGACTTTAACAATCCTCACTATTACGAAGAAAACGCCTTCCGGGCGTCTGACCACGACCCGGTGATCGTAGGGTTAGATTTGAAGCCTTCGCTTCCTATTGCGATAAATCCGGTCTGTTCGGCTAATCCAAAGAAATTCAAGCGTTGGGAAGTGACCAACAATAGTGATAAACCCATCCGAGTGAGATTTAGGCTTTTCGAAAGAAGTTGGTCTCGTGTCCGAAGTATTAAACCTGGTGAAACCAAGATAGTACCCTTCCGCACTACCCGCAATAACACGGCTACGCTGCTGTATTCCTACAAATTTGAAAGTAAGAAGGTAAACGGAGAGTCTGAGTCTTCATCGGAACAGTGCGAAACCAAAGCACTCATTATCAAAGTAAACAACAAACTAACCGAACGCAACCGCTACCGCATCTTTGGGAGCGTAGAAAACCCCAATAAACGCCGAATTACTCTTAACTATCAGGTTACGGATGAAAAAAGAAAACTGATTAATAAGGGGGGCCAGAAGCATACGGAATCAGGCTATTCTACTCACAAAAAAGAAAGTTGACGTAAGCCAGTACACGCATGTCTACCAAGATCAGGACAGCAAGAAAGTAGAAGACGAATTAGTGTACAACGTACCATCGACAGCTATTGCTCGTTAGGAAGGTTCCAGTGAAGAGAAGTTAGCGGATGAGACTGTCAATGAAAAGCAAACGCTCGCTCCACACATTCGGGTATACCCCAATCCGGTACAGGACGCCCTATTCCTTACTACTTACAGCGAGCAAACCGAATTGGCTTCGTTACAGATTTATGATGTACTAGGAAGAATAGTGTACAAGCAGGAGCAAGGCCTACAGTTAGGTGACAACTACGTAGAGATGAATGTTAGCGCATGGAAAAATGAGGCTAAGCAGTTAATGCTACAGTTTACTTCGCCTACTCAAGGCGTAAAGCAGATAAAGTTACTTCGGTAAGAGTTATCTATTAAAGACACGAAAAAAGCTGCTCTAGGGTGGCTTTTTTTGTTTTGCTATGATTTATGGATGGTGCTTAGTTGGCATCTTTGTTCACTCTACCTAAATTCTGGCCTTCGAAACCAAATTATTGTCATTATCACGACCTTATCGTAGATTACATAATGGGTATTTGAGCTACTAATACTAAACTGTACTACTAAAAGTGCTCAATTATTTCCGAATTTTCATGAATAAACCGTGTGATTTTTGTAATTTTAAAAGAACAATTGTTTGGAAATGACTTAAAGCCATGTTTTTCTCGCAACCTACTAACCTATACTTATCACTGCCTTTAGCTCTTTTCCTACTATCTTCCGTAGTAGTTTTTAATCTTTACGCTCGCGAATCTGGCTTTCCGAACCAAGACCCTGCGGTTCATGCAAAGATTGAAAATCCAGCTATTACTTATACAGTAGATAATAAGCTAAACTCATCGTTTACGGGTGGATTTTATCTACCTAATACTATTCTATCGGATCAGTTTCACAAGATAATTACGCTTAATAAGGAGATTTTTGCGGCAGATAAGGTAGAAATAATCTCGGGCAAAATCGGGTTTCAAGACTCCTTTAACGGGCGATATTTCCTATTAGACACTTCGGAGGTTGCCCTCATTATCTATAAGAACGGAATACAGAAAATGATCGCCGATCCTGAGGTAGCAAGGCGTTGCCTTAATGATATATCCGATCTTAACGATTATACCTCTCGTGAACCGGCAATCACTTTGGAGCTATCTGCTGAAGAACAAAAATACTTTGAGAGAAGGGCTACTATGAAGGCCCGCACATTTGGTGACTACCTTCGAATTTTATCCGATGCCTCTAGTGATGAACTACTTCAGAATGACGCAATCAAGGAAGCAGTTAAGCTTTTTTACGATGAAGACCGAATGGTGGAGGTTTCTAGTGTGAACCGAGAGACGGTAGATTTATATAAGGTTGAAGATTACCTAAAGCATATTAGAGCGCTAAACTATGCTCGGGTAGAATTACTGTGGAGCAAAATAGCTTATATCAACCAGATCAAGCGAGGAGAAGATGGCGAATACCACGGAGTGATTACCGTAGAACAAATCTTTAGGGGTTATGATAGCGACAACCAGCTTATCTATCAGGATGTAACCCAGAAAAATATAGATATCATTGTAAAGCCGCTTAATCAGGTATTAGACGGAAAAGAAGTGAGTAAGTGGGATGTGTTTCTTTCAGATATTGGAGTACGTAGCACCACCGCAGAATGAGGATACTACTATTACTATTAATTGCTGCTAGCCCTATTCAAGGTCAAGACTTAATTAAGGCATACGACGATGAAAATTTTGCCTTTCAGGTTAAACTGGTAGAAGAGTTAATCGAGAGGTTTAACAATACTGACTCTACGCTGATAAAAAAATACCTTAAGGAAGAATACAACCTGGAAGTAGATCGGCATGACCTGATTGTAAGTTTATTCAACTTCACCGATAAAAACTGGGACAAAGCACTTATTGCCAATTTCCTCAACGATGTGTTGCAAACGAGCCAGCCGCCTTATCTAAGCTTTTATGATCAGAATTGGTACGCCAAGGTAGTATGCTTAGCTGACTATAAAGCGAAGCCAGTTTCTTTTGAGTTGATTCTGTCCATCGAGTATGACCAAGAAAGTAGCACTGTAAATTGGGCTATTCGCAGTTTAAATTCCGAAGATCTGGGGCTGTGTGGCAATTTTGACTTCTCCAAGCTTTTACCCCCAAATGCTCACGGCAATCATTTCCTTGAATTAAGGAGAGTTTTTGCTACCCCCGAGAAGTACTACGATTCAGCACAAGGTGCTGATAACCTGATGAACAGACTACTGAGGTTGTCTCAACAAAAGGAACTTGTATTTCAAGGAGTTAAAGATGTGTCTTATCATTTTTTACAAATTGACGAATGGATATTTGAAGTTGAAGAATTTGAAAGAAATGAAGAAAATAGCGGATGGCTTATCAGTGAATTGATTAAAGCCGAGGCTTCTCAGAAAGAAGAATACTTATTCAAGCAATTATATATAAAGCCCTGAATAGCATGACGTTGAAATTGCTCAGCCTAACCTTCCTAAGCTGTATAATCTACTCAGCAACCTTCGCCCAGCAACTGACTGACTTAGACAAGGAACAGATTACTGAACTGGCGGAAATAAAACTAGAGAACTTTGAAACGCTACTCCGAATCGTTTCTGACGCATCGCGTAGTAGAGGCGCTAGAAATAGATATATTGTTAGTAGCTATTCTGACCGAGACAGTTTATTTAATCAGATTTTTTATGACGAAAACGTAATCGTTGAAGATGATATTTCCCCTATTGAGATAACGGGAGAAAATGTTGAAGTATCAGCCATAAACGTAACTGACTATCTTAACAAGTTCAATATTCAGTATCAGAAAGGCTTTGGCTTTACTGTATTCTTTTCAGATCCAACCTTCTCCGAAATAGCTAATCAGGAACCAGTGTACGTGGTTGCCAGCTATACCAGCGAGTTCAGAGGAAAAAACATTAACGATGTAACTTTTAGCTACCAACCAGTAGCGCGAAATGCTACTTTTCGGGCAGAATACGATTTAGAGAAAGACCGTTGGCAGGTATGGATTGCAGGAATTAATTTCGATCGCACTCAAATTCCACAAGGTCCTCAAATAATTCCTCCCGAAGAAGTAGACCCTCTCATTTCTCAAAGGGCTAAGAGCGAGGCAATCAATTATCAATCGCCAACTAGAGAAGCACCTGCTGCGATCGTCATTGCTAGGCCCCAACTAGATTCACTTGCCACTAACGCTACTATCTCTGAGGTAAGCGATGGTCGGGAGGAGACGATTCTACCTCCTACTAAAGAAGAATTAGAATTTACGCTAACTGTGCCGTCGCAGTTGAAGCGAGGGCAAGAAATACCACTAACATGGAACCGACCAGCCGACAATGGTAAAATCGAGCTTTATCAAAACGGACGTAGAGTGTCAGAAATCAAAAGCAACCTGTACAGCCAACAGTGGGCTTGGCCAGTAGAACAAAAGCCCGGAAAAAACTACAGCCTAGTGCTTTATGAACCTAATAAAAGGGGTAAGGCAGAAAGTAGGGCGTTTCAAATTAAATCAAAATTTCCTTTAGCAGTAAAAATTGCGATTCCAGTAGCAGTAGTTGCTGGAGTTATAGTAGCAGTCAGCGGTAATGATCCAGGGCCTGAGCCGAGACCAGGACCAGGGCCTGACCCTGATCCAGACCCTACGCCGTCTCGCTTCATTGATATTGAACCCAGAACTCCCTAATAAGAATTAGTAGCTAACGATTAAACATTGAAAAAGAATTAAATATACCGACCATGAATACTCTGCTCTCAATACTAAAAAGCCTCTCAATCAAGGTATTTATCTACGGCTCATTGATAATATTTGCTTCCAGTTACCTATCAGCTCAAAGCGTGGTCATCAGTGAAGAAGATGCTAATCCTGCTCAATCGGCGATCTTGGATGTTCAGTCTACCGACAAAGGAATGTTAGTCCCTCGCATGAACCGTAATCAGCGTGATGCTATTGGCAGTCCTGCAGCTGGCTTACTTATCTATCAGACTAATGATACTCCTGGTTTTTATTACTACACTGGTTCATCGTGGGAAGCGCTCAAAAGCACTGGCGGGGGTGGTATCACTGAAGAAGAAGACCCACAGGTGGGTAACATTGCCAACAACCGAATTCCTAAGTGGGATGGCGAAAAATTAGTTTCCAGCTCTATTACAGAAACCAATGAGCGTTTCAACTTTGGTAATTCTGCTTTTATTTCGCAAAATGGTAGAATTCGAATTACTGATAATATAAAAATCTACAGTGAAGATGGTGGTGATTTGAATGATAATAATGGGGATAAGGCTAGAATGGAAGTTGCTAATGGTGGTTATGCATACTTCGTTTTACGCGGAGATAACGACAGGCGCTATGTGAGAATAGGTTCTACTTTCGACGCATATGAACCCGATACATACGGAGTTAATCGTGGGGCAGTTTACATCTTTAACGGTGAGATAGACACAAGTAACCCTCCGGCAGCAGGGATGGAAGTGATGGCATCGGGTCAAAGCAGGATATACGCTAATAGAATTGAAGCTGACTCTAAAGCTTTTGTTGTAGACCATCCAGAAGATGATACTAAACAGATCGCCTATATTAGCCTCGAGGGTCCTGAAGCAGGTATGTATTCTCGAGGAACAGCGAAATTGGTGGATGGGAAAGCTACCATTGAACTCCCTGAACACTTTCGCCTAATGGCAGTCGAGAGTAGCATGACAGTAGTGCTTACTCCCCTCTCCGGTCAGTCCATGGGGTTAGCGGTCACAAAAAAAAGTGTTGAGGCAGGTATTCTGGTTGAAGAACTAATGAATGGTAAGGGAAATTACCAATTTGACTGGGAAGTTAAATCCATCCGTAAAGGATTTGAGAACCACCAAGTAGTGAGACCCAAGCAACTCAACCAAACGAGTGACCTACACTAGTCGCTTGACCAATGTCATCACTAATAACCTACCATATTCAGTAGAATAGCATGACTAAACCTATATACATTATATTGAGCCTATCTCTCTTGCTACTTGTCGCTGTCTCGACATTCGGCCAGGGAATAAAAGTAGTAGGCGGCGCCCATCTAAAAGCCTCAGGAGGTGTAAGTATTAACGTTGTTGGTAGTAATGGAGGTGTTACAACAACCACCACTAGCAAAGTTACATTAGATAATAGCAGTAGGTTATTGCTTACAGGAAATCTGGTACTCGGTCCCGGATCTACCACATTAGGTGGTACCATCCTTTTCTCCGGAAATAGAGCACAAACAATAAGTTCAACTACCTCAGTTTCTCTAGCCAATTTAACTATTAATAAAAACGGGAATAGCCTTAGTCTGCAAACCCCGGTTCTTGTAAACCGGGTATTAAACCTGGATCAAGGTATTATCAACACGTCATCAACCAATCGTTTAATTCTTGGACCAAGAAAATCCTTCAATACCGGCAGTAGCAACAGCTATATTAACGGTGTACTAGCTATTCAAACCGCAGCAGAAGCAGGTACTAACCACGAATTCACTTTTCCGGTAGGAGATGACAGCGATTATGGCCCGGTAACAATGGGGTTTACGCAAGATAACGCAACTAGTACTACCTATTCCGTAGAGCTTTCAACTGATAATGTCCCTGACTACGATCTTCCCGGAGATTTGGCCGAAGTGTCTGGGGAAAGGTTCTGGAAGATCAGCAATAGTAATCAGAATAACTTCTCTAATGCAACAATCACACTACCTATTACCGACGAAGATGGGATAAATGTAGAAGAAGCTGTAATAGCAAAAGCAACAAGTACTCAATGGTCTAATATTGGTGGTAAGGATATTAGTATACCGGGTACTATCACCTCAACCGAAGCCTTTACGACTTGGGGAGATTTTGCAATTGGAGAAAAACAGTTAATTCCTACGCTGAGCGCAGAGGCAGGAGAAAATCAAACCTTTACTGCCGATGAGAGTGGTTTTTTTGAGGTACCCCTTGATGGATCTGCTTCGACTGGTGAAATTACCAGTTATGTATGGCGAAAAGGCGATACTGATATTGCGAATGGTGAAACCGCTCAAGTCTCACTTCCCGTTGGAACACATATCATAACCCTAATAGTATCCGATGGAACGAGTACTGACACCGATATAGTCACTTTTGTAGTAAACCCTAAACCTGACGACGGAAACACTCAACCAATACTTGAAGTTAATGCGGGTGCCGAAGTAGTAGAAGGAAACTCCGTGATTATTAGTAGAAATCTTTTACTACACACTGATAAAGAAAGTGGCGCGGACAAAATCACTTATAAGATAACACAGGCTCCAGTTCATGGTAGTCTTAGACTACAAGAAACTGATCTGGTAGTTGATGACACCTTCACTCAACAAAACATCAATGAAGGTAATGTAGAATATGTCCAACAGACTTCTGATGTCGACAATGATAGTTTCAGCTTTTCGGTATCAGATGAACAGAATAGCACATTAGCACCCAGCGATTTTAGAATAATAATTACGAAGTCTCCACAACCCTTAGAAGCAAGCACTTCTTTTACCAATAATCATTTAGTAAGTGGAAATAGCGTAACAAGTCTTGATCTTTCGGTAGAGCTAACGGGAGACCGAAGTAGCCTCAGTAGTGCAAGGTTTCGTTATGCCGGTTTAAGTGAAGAGCAATTTGGTGAATGGCAGGAGGTAACCGAAGTAGACGGTAAGTTCACAAATTCATTTACTGCAGTAGACCTCCTTGATGTAGATCCTATTGGTATTCGCTACCAATATGAATTTGTCGATGCGGGTGGTAACCCTTTAGTCGGAGCCGAGAACACAACCTACTGGATATACGACGACACATTCTTTAGTAGCGATAATAATGCAGTTGGTCCGTGGCACGCTATTGGCGAAAAGACAGAAAACTTCGTATTGTCAGACTTCAATCTGGTGGCTTTTCCGTTTGAACCACAACAGGTAGACCAGGTTATTGAAGAACTTCTACCGTACGATACTGACGAATGGCGGCTGTTCCGTTTTGAAAAAAGCCAGGACTCATTTGTGGAATATAACCAATCCGGGTTCAGCACTAATGATGATTTTGATCCACTTCAAGGCTACTTTTTAATTGCAAGAAACAGAAACAGCACTCGTTTTGGGGGCCAAATAGCAAATATGGCTGCCCGAGATCCTCAAAATCCAGACCGGCCGGTACACGTAGTTAAACTTACTCAAGGCTGGAACCTAATTGGTAACCCTTACCCCTTCACGCTTGACTGGGAAGCTGTTGTTCGCTTTAATAGTGTTGAAAATAGTAGTTTATCTCAATTAGAGCTTCTTCGTTCTGGTGAAGGAGAAAACGATTATGCTCAATCCTCGAGCCAACTCAATGCCTTTGAAGGCGCATTTGTTTTCTTAGATGATGCTGAGCTTGATTTATTGGTTCCTCCGCTACGCCCTACTGGTAGCAATGGCCGGATTGAAGAAAATTCTTCTAAAGACGGATGGAACCTTCCAATTTCATTACAGTGGAACAATTCCATAAGCACCAGGAACGGCGTAGGCATGCACATAGAGGCGACTGAAGGTATCGATGGTTTTGACGCATTAAACGTTCCTAAACCCCAAAATCAAGCTGAGCTTATTATACAAAATGACGAATACCCGATGAACCGTTCAGTAGTACCCGAGCAGCCCAGCTACCACTGGCATGCGACAATTGAAGGAGGTCAAGACGGTGACAAGGTAACATTGAGTTGGGATAAAAATATCGTACAACAGCTATTGGAAGAACTTTATTTGTGGGATGAAGCTAGTTCCCGCCTGATCTCTATGGCTTCCCAAAGCGAATATTCTTCGGTTGTTTCGGGAAATAAAGGGCTACCCTTTCAAATTTATTACGGAAATAAAAACGATTTCTGGCAGATATTGGATGTAGAACAAGTAGTGATTGGACATCCTTTTCCTAATCCGGCCGAAAGTGTAGTCGCCATTCCGGTAACTATTCCTACTAACTATCAGGAGAGAATAGTAGTAGCTATTTACGATAGTCAGGGCCGGATGCTGAGCCAAGTTGAGCAAACCAACTTGAGGAGAGGTTATCAAGAATTAGAAATTAGCTTGCCCGAGCAAGGAAATGGGCTCTATCATTATCGGATAGAAACGGAGCGAGACGTTTACAGCGGACAACTAATTAAAAGATAGGTAAATCAAAGCATCTCTAACGATAGCACTGAGATTTTTTGATTCTCTAGTTCGGTTTGCGTAGAATTTATTTTCCAGTCTCGGGTTCCTATGCTCGCTGTATTCACTACGTACTCCATAAAAGCGGGGGCTTCTTGTTCACTTACCGTTTGCCCTTTTTGAACTAAGACTTTAGCTTCAGGACCGATAAAATATCTTTCAATGTAACGATCTATCCGGCTTTTTCGAAGATTCTCGTTAATCATTTCATTATCCAACATTTTAATTTCGTTCATCAAACTAATGTAGAGATCTTCTTCAGAAAAAGAGTTTTCGTTTGTATTAGGTTGATTAACCTCGGCTTGGGTTTGTTTTTCATCATTTGAAAGCTGACTCTCATTAGTAGGATCTTCTTTAGTATCCGGAAGAGGAGTAGTTGAATCAGTTGGCAGAGAAGGCGAATCAGTTCTGGGTAGTATCTCTGTAACCTCTATTTGCTTCGGTTCTTCAGCAATTTCTGGTTGCCCTTTGGAGCGATCTAGTAAAAACCACCCGCCAACGCAAGCCAGTAAAAAGAGTAAGACACCTAACGCTACCAAAACTGGCTTCGATGATTTCTTTTTCTGGACCGGTTGCTGATAGTTAAGCATTTCTATCAGCTCCAAGCTACTCTGAACTCGCTTTTTAGCATATTTAACCAAACATTTGCGGATCATAGTTTGGTAAGGTTCCGGAATCTCCTTGATCTGGGATGGCAGCGGATTGTTAACCACGTTCCGCATGATCTGCATCGCACTTTGGTTCGTGCTCCGGTCACCAAAGGG
This sequence comes from uncultured Flammeovirgaceae bacterium, assembly GCA_937884755.1. GTDB lineage: Bacteria > Bacteroidota > Bacteroidia > Cytophagales > Cyclobacteriaceae > Tunicatimonas. Next base: position 52,620 of record CAKZYJ010000357.1, on the reverse strand, counting down.
AGAAGTTTCTGTGAAGATCTCGTTAAGTATGACTCCGAAAGACCATAAATCTACGTTCGTTGTAATATGGCCATTAATTCCGAACGTCTTCGGGTCGAACTGTTCGGGAGCCATGTACTCCATTTTACCTACCAATTCTGAAGAAACCTTTTGGTTTTTCACATTGGCGTCTCTCACCTGTAATTGTTTAGAGATACCAAAATCGGCAATCTTGGGTATCCACTCCTCCCCTTCTTTTACCATCAATATATTGTCAGGAGAAAGATCCCTATGAATAACCTTTTTTTCGGTATGCAAGTAGTTTAATCCTTGAAGAATGCCGATAAGCACTTGACGGAACGCTTGTTCTGAGGGAGTGGTAGCCAAAAAATCGTGTAGATTCCCCGCGTTGGCATATTCAATGATACCAACCTGAACATCTTCAGTAACCCCGTAGGAATTGGTGAACTGGACAATACGAGCATCGTGAACGCGAATTACATTTTTATGCGTGAACCGCCGGGAGCTGCGCATCTCGCCGATAATATCGTACCGCTCGAAATTGGTTTTTGTGTAGAATTTTAGTGCAACAGTTTCGTCAAACTGGCGATCATAAGCCCGGTATACCTTAGCGAACCCACCTTCGCCCAAAAGGCTATTTTGGTCATAGATAAACCTTCTTCTGAAATCATGTTCTGAGACAACAACTTTTTGACCTGAATCCATGACGGTTAAGCCTTTTTAGATCGATTGGTAGTGTAGTAAATTTACTACATTTTTTGGTGAACAGCGCCGAAAAAGGGCAAAAAGGCAAGGCACTCTGTTGAAATTTTAATATATTTAGTGAAGAATAGCTTTACAGTCCTAACCCGAAACCACCCCATGTCTAAAGTCACGCAGTCCATTAAAACGGGCATGTCTTTTATTAGAGGGGAGGAAGTATCGGCCTATACACTTGAGTTCCTGACCTCCACTGCTCAGCACCCCGCCGGATCGTCGGAAATGATTATTGTCCCCTACCTAGAAATTGGCCGCTCTTCTACCTGTGCCATTCGGTTTCCCGAACAGGATAGCACAGTAAGCCGTAAGCATGTCGCCTTAGAACGAATAGGTCCGGATGTTTATATTAACAATCTTTCCAGTACTAATCCTACACTAGTTAACGGGAATCCGATAGCGAAGCAGTGGAAGTTGACCAGCGGAGATGAAATTCAGCTCTCTTATGAAGGCCCCCGCATGCGGTTTAAGGCTACGCCTATTGGTACTCCAGCCGTCCCAGCCAAAGGAGTTACTCAACGCATTGGGATAGTCATTAATCAGGCTATCAGACCCTACAAAACTGCTGCTTTCATTTTAGTGGCTGCTATTATTATTGGATCGCTAGCAGCTACATTTTTCATCTATCAACTAAACCAAGAAACCGAGACTCTGGCTAGCGAAACCTACGAACTCAAAGAGAAAAATTTATTCCTTTCTGATTCATTAAATCGCGCAATACAGGCTAATCAGGAGGTGAAGGAAGCAATGCTGGCTGATAACCAACAGTTGAAGGCTCAGTTGCAAGCTACTGTCGCTAATTTCACGGCTAAACAAAATCAGTTGATCGATCAGCTTAATGAAAAAAAAGCCAGCCCTGAAGAAATTATTATCAAGGCAATCAACGAGGTAAAGGAAAGCGTCTTTTACATGGGCATTAAAAATATTCGCGCCGAGCTAGATGGGAAAGTGCTCGTCAATGAAGCGGTACCAGAAAATTGCCACTGTACCGGATTTTTACTAGATGACGGACGTTTTGTTACTGCCCGACACTGTGTTGAACTGCATCTTTACGAGGAAAATGAGCTAAGTCTACTAGCTAGCATAGGAGGAGTAGTTACTTTCAGTTTTTACGCAATTTCCTCCGATGAGTCTACCCGCCTGGATTTTAACAATCATGATTTTGTCATTGATCGTAGCACCGACTATAATGTAGAGAAAGAATATAATGGCCAAAAGGCAGTGCTTCTAAAAGCCGACAGTTACGACGGTACTGATTGGGCATACTTACTTACCAACAAAAAGGGAGACATACAGGCAGCACCCAACCTGTCTACTTCGCTGCCAAGTGGTACGGTACTTCACTGTCTGGGCTATACTTACGGAGACACATTTCAAAAGGCAAGTAGCAATCAGGGATTAGAAGTGCTTTACAGTAGAGCTACGGTAGCTAAAGACAACCTGGAAAATAACACCATCACCGTTTCCGGCTACGGTTTTGATAACGGCAATTCCGGCGGACCACTGTTCGTTATCCGCGACGAAAAAGCAGTTGCCGTTGCCATTGTTTCGGCAGGCTATAAAAACCCCGTAACCGGTCGAGATGATGCACTAGGATCAGTGGTTCCAATTAATAACATTACCAACTGATTCTATGAAAGCCTGGTCTAAAATAACGCTACTCGTATATTTATTATGTCTGACTGCCAGTGCTGCTTATGCTCAAATAGATTCATCTTCTATTCGCATACCTCAGTTATTAGCGTTAAAAAACAATCAAGACCTGATCCTCCAGGCTACCGAAGGGGCGGTATATCTGGTCCATCAGGAATATCAGTTACAATCACCTTCCGGTGAGTTAGTTGGTCGGGGTATCTTTGATCACTTTGGAGACATTTACCGGATTGGAATACTTGTAGATCGCGACCTTTGGATGCCTGCAACCGTAGCTTCACCCTGGCAGATTGATCCGAATTTCAGGGAATATGAAGCTTCTCATAAACCAGTTAATTCCATAACTAAGGTTAAACAGATCAATACCGCAGACGAATTTCGTCCATTTAATTCCAAGAACCTTCTCTTTAATACTCAAGGTTCGTTAACCAGTTTTAAACCTGGCAAAATTGGGCTTAACCTTAGTGATTCATTACCTATTGAAGGTAAACTTGTCGTTTATTTCATCGAGTCCGATGAAAATCCCAATGAAGCAGAAGTCAAGTCTTCTACTATTACATTGAATCGTTTAGAGTGGAAAGATAATGGTGTCGCTGAAATAGAAAATGTTCGTTTTAAAGATCGTACTATCTTAGGGGGCGCTATGTTTACCGAAGTAGTGCGATTAGGTGCTATCGAGGTTAAACTGGTAGCTGTCTACACCGACCAACAAGGAGCGTGGACTTTACAAGCCTTAAATCCCCTAGTTGCCCCTTACCATTCAAGCAATTGATTATGGAGAATACTACTAAGCAAACTACATCTGATCCTACAGTGATTAACTACTATGGCGATACCAACGTTGGGCAAGCCCGAGGCCATAATGAAGATAGTTTTATCATTGTGGATCTTTCGGAACAGACACCAGCTCCGATGGGCTACCTGCTGATGATTGCGGATGGTATGGGGGGAGCTAATGCAGGAGAGGTTGCTTCAGCCATTGCGTGTAAGGAGGTAGAAAACCAAGTACAGCAACTAACCTACCCTCTTCCACCACAAGACGTAGAGAAATACCTTAAAAGTTTGCTGATAAATGCCCATCATCAGATTATAGAATACGCTCAATCCAATCCGGAATGCGCCGGCATGGGCACCACCGCAGTCATCGCCTGGATATTGGATGGCTACCTACATGTAGTCTGGTGCGGAGATAGCCGATGCTATGTATTTCAACCGGATCAAGAATATCCATTGCAGCCTTTTACCGAAGATCATTCACTGGTGTGGCAAATGGTGCAACAAGGAGAACTTACACCTGAACAAGCCAGGGTGCATGAGCATAGTAACATTATTCTACAAGCACTAGGAAGCACCGACGGTAAGCCAACTCCATCCTATCTAGCTAGAAAACTAGATGGTAAAGAAAAAATACTACTTTGTAGTGATGGGCTTAATAGTATGCTAAGCGATTTCCAGATTCAGCAGATTATTGAAAATCACTCTGATGTAGAGAAGGTTACCGAACTTCTGGTACAAGCGGCTAACAACGTTGGTGGTTTAGATAATATTACCGTTTTGTACGCTGACGTATTATCTCCTGGTAACACTTCACACCAAGCAAAGGGTAGGTCTATCCTTCAAACACTAAAAAATAAGTGGATATTTGTATTGATCACTTCAATTATCCTCTCAGCATTGGTAGTATTCGTAGTCAGAGGCGAGGAGAATAATCATAAAATGAATATCAATTCTGAAGATAGTAACCGTAATCAAATAACTGCTGTAAACTATCACGACTTACAATTACAACCGCTAATAAATTTACAATCTTTGCAAGTTCGTGGTTGCTTTCGTGAAATTAGCTCAATATCTACAAATAGTGAAAATTTACGCGGAAAATAGGTAACCAATTATATTTTAGATACACTACATAAAGAAGAGAAACAGATAGTTTCCGATATCAAAAACTGAATAAGTAATGAGAAATCCATTTCGATCGAAGAACAAGAAGAATCAGAATACACCAAATAAGCCAATAAAAGAGCCTTGGACCCCTAAACCTATTGATCAAAGTAACTATCGGGCTACGAACGAAACAGTGGTTGGGCGAAAAGCAGACCGGCCTTTTATTGATAAAAATCAGGCCTCGGCCTTCGGCCATAACTATCGTTGCGTTGAGTGTTCATATCCGCTCCGAACCTTAGCATCAGTAGAGTCTCCCTGCCCTAACTGCGGTTATACCGGGGGGCAACCCGAGCCTCCGGTTAAACCCAACCTGGAATCAGCTAAGAAAACTATCAAATTCAATAGCATAGATTTTGGCCAAAACGAAAAGGTTGAAGATAGTTCTGAGACAAAGGTGTTCACATTAGTAAACGAATCTTCACCCGACATGTCGATCATGGCCGACCTGGGGGAAGCCAATACCATAATTTTAGGGCGTGATGAACTCGATCCGGGTAACACTAGTATTTCATCCGAAGGTCATATTCAGCTCCGAGAGAATAGAGGAATCTGGTATATTGAAGATGTCAGTTCTAACGGAGCCACCTTTATGCAGGCCCTCAGCTATCAACCGCTGAGAGAAGGTACTCGGATCATTCTTGGTAACCGAATATTTCGATTTTCTGCTGGAAGTAGCCTTCCTAACCAGAACACAGGTAAAAGAACCATGCAATTTGGTCAGTTTGACCTGGCAAACTCCAGTAATTCGGTAACACTCGTAGACGAAATGGAAGGAAGCACCAAAGCATTTACGGGAAGAGATATTGATTTAAATCGGATAACCTTAGGCATTGATGAACCTAGTATTTCTCGCCAACAGCATGCCACTTTAGAGAATAGAGATGGCACGTGGATGATTGTGGATAGAAGTGCTAACAAGGCAACTTTCGTACAGGTGATGAACGAAGTACTGTTACGTGATCAGACCCGGCTGATATTAGGCAGTAAGGTATACCGTTTTGAGCTTAGTAGCGAAGAATAACCAGTAAGTAAATTCTCCTGGTATCAATGTACTGTCAAGTATTCTAATTTTTTTCAACCAGAGAAGGAGAGGCTGAATATAGTCATCAATTACCCCGTTATTCACTCTTAGCTCCGAAGAAATATTCAACTGTCCTTCATTCATCCGAATACCCGGATATGCCCGAAGAAAATCGTTTAACTCTGGCAGGTTAACTTCATTAATAGTTAGATCAGAATTAAAAGCAGGGTGGTCCGGTAACAAATTCATTTCGGCGTCTAGGGTAAATTTTCCATTGCCCGTAGTTAGTCCTTCGGCTTTCAATGAGGCCGGAAGTTGCTCGATTGATTGCTGGTTAGAGATATTTTTTCTATCGATAAGAAGTTGTATTAGTGAAATTGTGAGTGGTGGATCGTGAGAAGGATCACTAAAATGTAGCATTCCTCGCTCAATCTGCTTTTCGTAGTGTTAGAGTTTAAAAAATCAAGAGAAAACATGCTTCAAAGAAAAAACTTTATGGGCTGCTAACACGATATACACTTGAACCCAATTCAATGGGTAATGTTATCAGAAGAAATCAGCTATGCCAAACAATCATACTCCATCAACTAAAGAAAAAGCACTGGCGATCAATCTAGACCGTAGTATTTACGGCACATTGGCTGAGATTGGAGCCGGACAGGAAACCGCATCCAATTTCTTTAAGGTAGGCAGTGCATCGGGCACCATTGCTAAAACCATGTCGGCCTACGACATGAAGTTCAGCGATGAAATTTACGGCAAAACCAAGCGCTACGTGAGCGAGGCTCGGCTGCTGCGGATGCTGGAGCACGAAATGCAATTGATTCAGGAGCGACTCACCGAGATAGCACCCGTAACTAAGTTTTTTGCCTTTGCCAACACCGTAGAAACCCTCAACTACCAAAAAACTAATCAGGGGCACGGCTGGCTAGGTTTACGTTTTCAGTGCGAACCAGAAGGGGGACTAAATGAATGTGTGATTCACGTCCTTTTGTACGATAACGAAGCCAGCCTACAGCAGCAGGTACTCGGAGTTTTGGGGGTAAACCTCATTTACGCCTGCACCACCATGTCGGATCCTGAAGAGATAATGCTATCTCTAACCGATAATGTGGCGAGCGACCGGTTTGAAGTAGACTTCTTCCGTTTATCTGGTCCGAATTTCTCTACGGTAGACAATCGGTTGATGGCATTGAAACTGGTAAAAAATGGTTTAAGCCAGGCCACTATGTTCGACGCGGATGGTAATGTACTGCAACCTCAGGAAGCGTTGTACAAAAAGAACGTGATGATTTTACGAGGGCGCTTCCGACCGGTAACTCACGTTAATATGGATATGCTGCACGCTGGGCTTCAGGCTTTCCGGGAAGACGAGCCGATTGAAGAAGAAAACCTGATACGAATTTCTGAGCTTACCCTGCATGGACTTACCGATGAGGCTGGTATTGACGATACTGACTTCCTACATCGGGTAGATATTCTGGGTTCGTTAGGGCAGCGGGTACTGATTTCTGACTATCAACGCTACTACTCACTGGCTAACTACATTTCTAAAGTAACTAGAGGTAAGATCGGTATCGTTTTGGGAGTGAAAGGCTTACAGCAAATATTCGATGAATCTTACTATCACGACCTCAGTGGCGGTATTCTGGAAGCATTTGGAGCGTTGTTTAAAAATAATGTCCGATTATACGTATACCCCTCCAGTCATCCTGAAACCCAGAAGCTGGTATGTATTGACGATCTGGAATTTCCAGGCTATCTAAAAAAGTTGTACCAGTATTTATGCGAGTCAGGAAAAATTGTGGACGTGAAGCCCACCAACAAAGATAATCTGGCTATCTACAGTGATGATGTACTATCCATGATTCGCTCCGGGCAAACTGGTTGGGAACGAATGGTTCCGCCAGAAGTATCCGAAGCCATAAAATCAAAGTCCTTATTTGATTATCAGGAAACGGATTAGTAATATGTTCAGAAATACCGTTGGTTAGCGGGGTACATTCATCAATCTACTACTATGCATCCAATCTATTCGTACCTATCGGGACTGATTTTGTTAGTCATTTCTATTTCTTGTTCAACTCAAAGTAGCGAACTGGAGCAAACCTTAGACTCTCCACCTAATATCGTACTGATCTTCACCGACGATCAAACGTATACTGCGGTGCAGGCATTGGGCAACGAGGAAATTGAAACTCCCAACCTGGATCGACTGGTACACAACGGTACTACTTTTACCCATGCCTATAATATGGGCGGCTGGAACGGAGCCATCTGCGTAGCCTCCCGCTCCATGATGATTTCGGGGCGTACTGTATGGCGAGCCAATCAGTTCAAAGATGCCTGGCAACAAGGTGATTCTCTGGCTCTAACCCAAACCTGGGGAAAACTAATGGAACAGGCGGGCTACAATACCTACATGACTGGCAAGTGGCACGTAGCCGCTCCAGCCGAATCCGTATTCCAAACCGTTCGTCATATCCGCCCGGGCATGCCTAATGACTCTCGAGACCAGGGCTCGTTTGATAGTCCGGAAACTATGCCATTGGGGTATAATCGTCCTAAAAATGAACAAGATAACTCCTGGTCTCCCTACGATACCGCCATGGGCGGCTTCTGGGAAGGCGGTAAGCACTGGAGTGAGGTGTTGAAGGATGATGCACTTGATTATGTTAATGATGCCGTGGCCCAACCTGATCCCTTCTTTATGTACCTGGCGTTTAATGCCCCCCACGACCCCCGGCAGTCGCCTAAAGAATTTGTGGATCGTTATCCGCTCGATAGTATTTCGTTACCAGAGAGCTTTATGCCCCGCTATCCCTACGAAGAAGAAATTGGTTTGGGTCCCAAGCTTCGCGATGAGGCTCTAGCCCCGTTTCCCCGCACCGAGTACGCTACCAAAGTGCATATGCAAGAATACTACGCCATTGTTACCCATCTGGATCAGCAGATCGGTGAGATTCTGGATGCGCTGGAAGCCAGCGGAAAAATGGAGAACACCTACATCTTTTTTACTGCCGATCATGGGCTTTCAGTCGGACGACACGGGCTGTTGGGCAAACAGAATATGTACGATCATAGCGTTCGGGTACCGCTAATGCTCGTTGGCCCGGATATTCCGGCAAACCGTCAGGTAGAGACGGATGTGTATTTGCAGGATGTGATGGCTTCTAGCCTGGAGCTGGCTGGTATTGAAAAGCCGGACTATGTAGAGTTTAATAGTCTGCTGGGTTTAGCGAAAGGAGAAACTGAGCAAGGACCATACGATGCCATCTACGGTGGCTATATCAACTACCAGCGAATGATCCGAAAAGACGATATGAAGCTGATTGTGTATCCTCAGGCCAATGAGGTGCTATTGTATAATCTGAAAGAAGACCCGAAAGAACTTACTGATTTGGCCGATGATCCAGACTACGTTGATGAAGTAGCCAGTTTGTTCGAGGATCTACTGGCATTACAGCAACAGTTTGAAGATACGCTTGATTTAGAACCTATGTATCGCGAACTGACTAGTGGTACTTTACCCTGATGTATCGTAGGAATGTTGGCGACATTGCTTATTTTTAGGCAAAATCTAAGCTTACTCTAGTGAAGGAGTTTAGCCAGAGTATCAAGACGATCTGCTAACCGTACTACAATTACTAAACCTATGAAAACCTATTTCTTTAGTTTTGCGCTGGTAGCTATTACCTTATCTTGTGTAGGGCAAAGTTCAGTGCCCAATGCTGAGTTACAGATAAAAACGGCGGTGCTGGCAGCTCCGGAAGAGCTCCGTGAAGACGCAACCGTTTACGGATACGACAGCAACGGCGAACTGCTAGTAATCCGGGAGGGTACTAACGAAATGGTATGCATTGCCGATAACCCCGATCAGAAAGGCTTTAGCGTCTCCAGCTATCACCGCGATCTGGAACCCTTCATGCAGCGGGGGCGCGACCTGAGAAAAGAAGGAAAATCTACCCAGGAAATATTTGATATGCGGGAAGAAGAAGTAAAGGGCGGCTCGCTCAAGATGCCCGACGACCCTACTACGCTTTATGTATTAACGGCTCCGGCCGAGCGCTACGATGCCGCCACCGGCGAGGTGACCGAACCTGACTTCCGTTATGTAGTGTACATTCCCTACGCTACCGCAGCTAGTACTGGCCTACCCCTTAGCCCCGAAGCGCCCGGTATGCCCTGGATCATGGACCCTGGCACCCATCGCGCCCACATCATGATTAATCCGCCAAAGAAGCAATAACTAGATTTTTTAGTACGGTTCATAGCTTGCAGAATTTTCCAATAGTTATATCTTTATTGGACAATTTTTAACTGTAATTACATGAACTTTTTTAACCGTATTCTGGGACTTTTTGTAGTTGTTAGTTTAGGAGCTTGTCAGGATGATAATACTTCTTCAGAACTACCTGATCTGAGAATTTATCTGGACCGTTTTGAAGAAGAAGCCAGCAAGCGAGGGTACAATTTGAACCTGTCCGAAGTGGAAGCAGAGTATGTGGATAGAGTCGAGACCCCGGATGATAGTTTTTGCGGGATGGGGTTCTCCAATTACTTCAACAACAATATTCGCCGAATTGAAATTTCTACCGACCCCAGTTGCGGTTGGGCTACCATGAATGATATTCAGCGGGAGCGCTTGTTCTTTCACGAAATAGGCCACGCTTTTCTTAACCGGAGGCACGATGAGGCTCAACTCTGTGATGGTTCCCCTCTATCGCTAATGACCACCCGGATTGGAAATACTTACTCTGAATCTAACGAAAAAAGAGACTACTATATTTCGGAACTAGTCGACCGAGTAGCAGCCGCCGACCAATGCATCCGTTTCCCCCAAACCTTCCGTACCAACCCAATTTTCTACCGCGCATTTGAGGGAGACGGTAACTGGTTTTTTTATTCGGATAACGATAACTACACCGGAGAAGCCGGAACGCCGGCTAACGAAAGGTTTCGCTTTTCTATCGAATCTAATAACAAGAATACCGAAAATACCGGATACTGGCATCGGACGTTCTCAAACCCTAATTTCCCCGAATGCTCTGATGTGACTTTTAGAGCAACCATTAATGCCGAAGGGCTTACCGGACCAGGGGTAGCCATTGTAGCCCGAGCCTACCATAATCCTGTAAGCGCAACTGGGGCTGAATTAGAAGAGTACCTATTTCTAACATCTGAAGATGATCCTGCAACTGGCAAGTTTAGCAATGATACTCGGGAGTTGACAATTCCTTGTTTTTCCCGAAAAACATCCCATATAGTAATAATTCTAGTGATGTTACCAGGCACTACCGGAGAGGCCGAGTTTACCGATGTAGAATTGATTGTAATCGAAGAGCCGTCTTAGTCCACCGTAAGGGTCACATCATCAAAATAGACTTCGCCGGTAGTTTCTGAATTGTAAAGCAGGAAAATAAATATCGTATTTGTCTCATCATCTACGTTTTCCAGGCTAACGCTGTATTCCGTCCAATCGAAGTCTCCCGTAATGCTGGTTTCGCCCCAGGTGGTAACAAACTGTAACTGACCGTCACTACCATCTGTTCGTATTACTAAGGATAAGCCTTGACCGGTCAGATTGCCTTTGATCATTGTTCGTAGCGTAATATTTCTGCCGTGAGGAATATTTTGCCGTACTACCTGAGCCCAGTAAGAAAAATCATCGGGTTCATTTTCAGTTTGGTTACTAATTTTCAGCGCTTTTTGGGGTGAAAAAGCTTCTTCATCTGACCAGCTAAGGTCAAAAGGTTGCTGATCACTACTAGGAGGCATTAGCCAGTCACTAGGTCGGTTAGTTCCGTCTTCTATGTTACTATTCTGCAACAGGTTAATCGCCGGTTCTTCTTCTTCCTGGCACTGAATAAAAGTAATAATGGCAGTTAGGCTGACAAGCAGGTTGAGCTTAAAAATGTTCATAAGATTTATAAAATAAAAATGAATGTATCCGCCAATCAATATGACAAAAAAAATCACAATTTACAAGCAGGTGAAGTCAGGCTCAACGACTATTTTCTCAGTCTCGGCAGACACAATCAGATGTTCTCAAACATCACGTATTTCTCTTATGAGATAAAGTAGTAGCCTAGTTCACATCCTTTTATGATTTTCCGCATAGCTGACTGACACAACTCTTATAACCGTTGGCCGCCTCGGAAAATCTTCACCGTGGGGCCACTCTTTTTGGGTGGTTCTTCAACAGGAGGTGGAGGTGGTTGGGGTGTCGGTGGCTTGGGAGGTTGATAATGGGTGGAACTAATATTAAAGGGAAGCTTGCTTACAACCTCATTAATTTTAGCTATTTCAGTATGCAGCTTTTCTAATGTCTGATGTATTTCTCGATGAGAGTATTTAAGGTCTAATACCGCAGTTACGATATTTTCAAAAGTACCAGCCGCAAAATTCTGATTGAGCGTGTTATAAACTAGAAGCCGGTCATCTTCCGGCATACAGTTTAACTCGGTAGAGATCAGCCGGACAAAGCGTACAAAAAACTTATATAGCTCTACCGGCGGTTTATGCGGTAGGTCAATAGCAAATTCGTCCTGAAAAATAGCAATACTCATTAAAGTACTTTCAGCAAGTGCTAGCAAGTCATGGTTTACGCTATTGCTGTCAGCACCTCTGGCCTTTTTAATATACTGAGTTAGACTGTTCCGAATACTGTATAACAGTTTTTCAAAATCACGGTATTTCTGCACTAGAGGTAAATGACTAAGCACCTGCGTACAGGGTGGAGTATACTCCATAATTTGTACTTCGCCGGCTACAACCCTGAATCTTCCCAGGGTTAAATGATAGGTGCTGAACTCTTCCGTATTAATATGGGAGGAAGGAATCACGTCTACCGTATAATTAGGTAAAGTGAAGGGATGACGTAGCGGATGCTCTTCCGGATCAGGATCGCCCGCGGGAATACGAGAAAATGGATTCACTGTAACGACTATATCGTATTGTTGATTAGTGGCCTCCTTTAGGTTAAAATTGACCTCTAACAGATTTTTGTCTAGGTTAAACTGTTTACTGATAAACGGAGTGATTTCTATGCGAATACCTCCTCGAGTAATTGCCCGGCAAGAAAGCAGGGTAGCCCGAACAAATTGGGTTTGCTCCACCTCTACTTGAAGATTTAACGAAGTGCCTTCACCTTCAGCCGAAGGAAGTAACCCATAATTATAGTCATTGAGATTAACCGCAACTACATCTTTCAGGTAGTCGATAATCCATTCCTCAGTTTGCTGAAAGTGCATTTTATTCACTTTCATCCCGTCTATCCAATTTACTGCGGACTTCCGTAAGTTAGGATGCATATAGTAGTTTGATTAAATAACTGTCGTATAATTTAGTATTCCTTTTTGATGAATGTCGCCTAATTCAAAAAACTTTTCTTCTGAATTCGGAATTAATTCAAATTTCCAATCCAGTGTGGCGGGAATGAAATAAGAGGTCAGTAAGTTCAGATAGTCTTCTAGGCTTCCTTGGGGAAAATAATCTGCCAGCGGTTGCTCACCCAAAGGACCTAACTCAATAACAACCGGACGAAGGTCATGTACTCCTTCATCGTTTAAGATAAAATCACCACCCAGGCAAAGGCTTCCTAGCTTATTGCTCTCCTGAACAATGGGTTCAACGGCTATTTCACCTCGTGATATTGAGACCGGCACCTGTAATAATATTTGCAAGCACTGCTCAGTCAGTGGAAAATTTCCTACTATTTTATGGATCATCGGCAGCATGTAGACTAAGCAAAGCGACTGGTAATAAGTCAATTTAAGCGAAATATTCCAGAAGTTGCTAATCAATTCCTCTACAATTGTTTCGGAAAGCCCAATCAGGGACCTTTGCTCTTCTATTTCAATCGCAATGCGTTGCTGATAGAACATCTGCTCTAGTGGAAGAAAAAACTGCCGTGCATGCTTCTCTTCCTTCTTATGTAATTCCAGTTCCTGTACCGACTCCTGCGTATCAATATGCTTAGTCTTTCTCAAATTTTTATGAAAAATACCTTCGGGCAGCATGTCATACAACCCCTCGCGATTCACATCCGCAAATACCGACCTATCCCCCAACTGCTTATCTTCCAACACATCTATCTTAGCCAGATCAAACTGAAAACTCCGATAAAAGGTACCCTTGGGCCGTACATATAGTTTTTCAGCATTCAACCGCCCTTGTTCAATAAGTGCTGCAATTACTACTTCAGCGTATAAATCTAGCTTTAGTTTTATGGGTAGCTCCTTTAAATCCGATTTGGTAGCATTGTTCATATTATGAATTTACAGGTTGCACTACCCGAACTCTAATTGGTAGGAATATGGATGAGCGACGTTCCAAACTCATAGCTAACTCCGCACTGATTTTTGCCCATTCATCTTCTGCAAGAGTTTCTTGTTCACTAGGGGTTAGGAATACATCCAACACCCGCATGAGTCCCTGTTTGGTGGAAGACGCATTCTCAAAACCTTTCTTTACTTCCACATGGGCGATACTATCACCCAGTTCGGCGTAACAGGCAGCTTTCAGGTCTTCGCGGGTTACGATACGCCCTCGGGAAAGCAAATTGCTTCTAAAAGCAAAAAGCTTCTCCTGTTCTGACGGCTTATTTTTTCCTCCGTAGGAGGTGGTCATAGTTACTAATGTAGAGGAATTAAAATCAACCGAACGGGTTTTAAGCTGACTGCCTGCGGGTACTTGATTACCCTGAGCGCCGGTGGTGGTCCAGTAAGAAACGTAAACATCACGCGCTTTTCCTGGCTTCAATACCAGGTATTGATCAACATCTTCCTCTAAGGTTTTTTTCGCGAGATTATTTTCTATCCGATTTAGTTGCTGCTCCAACTCAATAACGTCTTTAGAACTGATTGTGGCACTCGTTGCAGCAAAAGCGGCAGCTTCGTCCCGCATCAATTCCAACACGTAGTTTAACATCTCTTTGGCATTACGCTGGTCAAACCGAGCTACTCGTTCTTTCCGGATAGCAAATGTCCCTGGCTCCAGTTGCTGAATGTTGTAAAACGGAACTGCTTGCATGGGTTTTCCCCTTCCAGAAGTGACTTCGTTAACTGAGAGAAAATAGTCCTCAACTTTTAACGGAACAATGTTGAGGCTTTTATCTAAACGATAGGGACGGCGGTTATCAACAAACTGGCGATTGCAAACCGGAAAGCAGTTAATAGCGCATTGCATTTCCTCAATCGCTTTTTGCGGAATCAATTGGGGTAGCGTAATGCGGCACCAAAGTAATTTTTCATCAAATTTATCGAGGGCCTTAGTATCAAAATGATTCTCAAACTCAGATGGATATTTACTGAGGTAATGTTTAATGTCCAGTGATGAAGAACTCGCCGTGATAAAGTGATGCTCGTATAGCTGATTAACCTGATCTTCAATTTTAGGAAGTATATCCCACTCACCAATCAAGTCACGACGCAGCTTACTGATTCTATCTTCTACCGAGGTACTGTAGCCAGATTTGATTTTCATCTCAACTTCACCCACCGAAATACGGGTAAGCGGTAGTAAATTAAAGTATTTCTCCTTGTCGGGATTACTAGCCCAATCGAAGAAGAAAGTAAGTTCAGAAAGCTCTTTCAAATCCCGGCTAAGTTTGATGCCCAGCCACACTTCCTGATTAGAAAATTTTTTGTCTCGTTTGGTAACGGCTAGCTGTTCTCGCAGATTAGTAGTAGTATACTCCATCAGTCGGTTGCCGAAGCCTAGGTAGCGGATATTTCCGTCAAGAATGGTCAGTGGCGAGGTAGGAGAAAAAAAGACAGACTTGGTAGCTACTTCGGTTGGTTTAGCTGGGTTCACTACTTCCTTGTCGAAGGAAAACTGATCTACTGTTTTTAGCGTATGGCGAGGCTCTACGGCTGAAGCGTGCATTACAGCGTGGGCCGGACGAGGAATGGTAAGGCTCTCCGGTAATAATAAGTGCGCTAGCTTTTCTAATATCCGGCTTTGGGAGGAGACAATTTGGTTGCCAGTGCGCTCAAATTCTACGGCGCAGGCACCCAACAACAACTCAATCAGGGGGTCACACCCATCCAAATCGGCCTGCTTGTCCCCCCAAAGGTCGGCCACGTATTTGACTAATCGGTGTTTAATTCTACTTCGGGAATACTCCATACTGGTGCTAGATTGTCAATTCTACTGAATAGTGAGCGGACTAAAATAAATAAGCTCCTGATGTTGAAACAGCTCCCGAGTTCTCCGAACCATACCCGAAACCGTAATATTGATTCTTCTCTTCAGCCGATTAGGAATATCGCCCCGCTGCACAAAATCTTTAGGCTCTTCTACTTTTATTTTCACTAAAAGATTATCTAACCGCTTTTCGTAGTCTTTTATGGCACTTTTGATCAAATTCTCTAACTGGTTCTCCCACTTGCTAACGCTCTGAATATTCTCAAAATCCTGCTCCCACACAAAACAACCGTAGGCATAATCGTAGCGATACTCGGTAAGATGTGTCTTCAGGATAAGATGCAGATACTGCGCAATCCCTTCCTTTAGATCACACAAGCTATGACGTTCTTTCTTTTGTAATTGATGAGTCTTAAGCGGTAGTGTGTAGTAAGGGCGCATAGTTAAAGTGAGGGATTATAGCGAATATCAATTCTTGATTACGAGATCAAATCTTGCTCTTTAAGTAGTAATAAAGCTGATGTGCTATACTTTCTAAATGTTCCTTTTTAACGATGAATTGAAAGAAATAATCTGGATTATCATAGTCACTCCAAAGTGAGTTATCAATTAAAAAGAAAGCAGCATAACTTTTATAAAATTCATATAATTCGGATGATATTTCAGATATTTTTTCTGATGAAGTTAAGTTAGTTATATCGAAAAATAATTCGTAAAAAAATTCACCTTTAGAAGAAACTAAAATGAAAGGATCATGATTTTTCTCACATTTAATCCAATGGGCTTTTTCTTCTTCCGAATCGCCTGAAAATAGAAAGTGATTATGATCATTTATCATCTACAACCCTTTTTAATTTTAAAATCTGTAACTTCCGTCATCTTGCCCTTCCTATCGAACTTTGCCATATAGTGTACTTCTACTTGGTTTATGGTTTGACTCATTTTATTCCATCCTTTTCCCTTGAATGCAGGATCATTTATTCTACTTGCTTCTATAATCACTGAACCATTTTCCGGGTGTTTTTTCACATGATCAAATGCAAATGCTTCGTTTTTTGTTCTTGTTCTTGTTCTACCGGTAGACTTCGTTCGTACTACTACGGGTTTTCGGTGACGACTCTTCTTTTTTAAACCTAGCGGATCAAACCAATTGTTAGGATCAAATGAGTAGATGTATATATATATCCCACCCTCTACTAACCCAATAGGGTCTTGACTCATATACACTCCTCCTTCAGGATCATAGTACCTGAAGCGGTTATAGTATAAGCCAGTTTCTTCGTCTTCGTACTGGCCGGGATAGCGGAAAGGGCAGGCGGGGCGGTCACCTTGCAGATTGCGTAATTGTCCGTAGATACTGGTATCAGCAGCCCAAACTTGTTCACCCTGCTCATTAAACATAAAGGTGGGCATGCCTAAGTAGTCAGCTACTATGCTGTAATGTTGCTCATCAGTTAGTTTAGCAACCGGGGCAAAACTTCCAGGTTCAAAAATCCAGGTGGTTACGTCGTTTGGTGGGCTGTTAGTAGGAGCAGCGGCAAGTAATTCCTCCTCTTTACTTTCTATGGAACTTTGGATGCTTATCCAAGGCTTGTTGATAGTACTTGGCTTGTTTTTTTCTACCCACCCGTGCAAAGGTACGTTGCCGTCCCATACCCAGCAGGTAGTTTTATTTTGGTAGGTTTTGGTGAGTCGACGTCCTAATGCGTCGTAGGTAAAGGTTATCTCTTCCCCATCGGGCCGGATTACTTTGGCTAGCATTCCAGATGCATTCCAAACGTACTGCCAGTACTTTCCGTCCGGCTCATTTTTCTTGATTAAATTTCCTTCGGCATCATACTGGTAGCGGGTACCGTTGGCTTCCAGTAGTTGTCCGGCTGGGCCGTATTTACGGTCGCTACGATCCTGCGTACGGAAGAGGTTGCCTACGGCATCGGGCATTCGGTACTCTACGGTGCCGTCGCCGTACTGAGCTCCGGCTAGGTTGCCTAGGGAGTCGTGGCTAAAGGTAGTAGTGCCTTGCTGAGCATCAATAATTTTGCGCAGGCGGTCGTTTACATCCCACTCGTAGCGCTTATCCATAAAGTTGCCCTTACTTCCACTAATCTGGTGGTGAATTGGCCGCCCTAGTTTATCGCGCTGCATACGACTGCGGATACCTCCGGGTAGGCTTCGCTCCAGTTCTAATCCCATCTGGTCTCGCTGGAAGCTGACCTGCCAGGCATTTTCCTCCGCATTCTGAGCCTCCAGCTTTTCCACATCGCCCATAGCGTTGCGGATAATGTCTAGTTCAGCTCCCAGAGAAGAAATTAGCTTGGTTCGTCTTCCCAGAATGTCGTATTCCGAGCTCACTTCATATTCTCCTTGAAGCTCCTGGGTTACCTGACCTAACAAATCCCGCTCAAAAACTACTGGCTGATGCTGGTTTTCAGCTAATGTCAGTTCGCCATCAGCGCGGTATTCGTACTTTTCCTGGGTTTCATCGTGGTAACTTACTTGTATCACCCGGCCCGCCCGGTCGTAGTCATATCGGTTCCAACGCTCTTTGGGGCGACGTACCAGAGTCACTTGTCCGGCAGCATTGCGCTCGTAGACACACTCCTGGAGATCAAAGCCGATTTCTTTGGCTACGTTACCCAATGGGTCTAATTCAAAGCGATAAACGAAGCCGTGTTCGTTTTTAATACCCACCAATTGATCTTCCGTATCGTAGTGGAATTCTATGGTAGTACCCGCTTCGCTGCGGGAAGCCAGCCGGTTCATGCCCCGGTACGTAAATGCTACCTGATGCTGTTGATCTACCGCTTGCAGTACGTTTCCTTCTCCGTCGTAATTTAATCGGCGCTGATTGCCGTCCGGCTCATCTACTCTTACTACCCTTCCCAGCAAATCAAATCGCCGACGCTGCACATTCCCTTTCGGATCACTCACCTGAATGCATCTACCGAGCCGATCGTACTCCCATTGACTTTGGGCACCATCGGGCGTAATGAGCCCGCTCAAATTATTTTGCTGGTCGTATGCCAATTGAGTTCGGTTTCCGGCCGGATCAATTACTTCACTAAGCAGACCTTGCTGATACTGGTACTGGGTAAACCGTTCTAAGCAGTCAATTCGCTCTGAGAGATTTCCCTGATCATCATACTTCCACTGCCACTTCCCCCCTATCGCATCAGTAGCTGCGATAAGCTGATCGTCCTCATCATACTGCATCTGGACAACTGCGTCATCGGGTTGAGTTACGCTGATCTGATTGCCTCGTTCATCGTAGGTATAGCGAGTTACTAATCCTAATTCGTCTATCTCGGCTACTACCTCATTGTATTCGTTGTACTCCGTTTGCGAACTATTGCCCAACGCATCCACCGCCTCAATCACTACTCCTTGGTCATTATAATAGTGATAGGTTTTATAGCCTAATGAATTTTCAACAACGGTTAACTGCTCGTCTAAATGATAAGTGAGCTTGTGATTGTAGATACCACCATCGCCCCAGGTACGGGTGCAACGGGCCTTTTCGTCAAATCCATCGTACTCAAAATAAAAGCTTAGTCCGTTGCGATTAGTCTCTTTTATCAGCAAATGCCCTTGGTAAACATAGCGGAATGGCTGGTTCAACGTATCGTTCACTGTTACCAAATTTCCCTGAGCATCGTATTCGTAGGAGACTAATTTGATCGTTTGGTTTTCCCGATCCGGGTGAGGGCCGATAATTTCGCGAATTCGCCCCTGATTATCATTTACAAATGATAGCTTACGACCCGCGCTATCTATAATCTGTTGCAGATGTCCGTTTTGACTATAATTAAAGCGAATAAGATGTCCGCTACGATTTTCAATACTTACTAGCCGATGGACTACTTCATCGGAAGAAGTCTGACTGAAGCGGTGCAGAAGCCCAGCTTGGTTTTTAAGTAGATAACCTTGCCGATCTCGAATTAACGTTAGCTTTTCTTTGCGGTCGTAGTGCTGTTCGCCTACCGCCAACAAGGGAAATCCAGCAACTCGACCATCGGCCAGACGCACAGCGGTTAAATCTTCATTTAGATCAGCATACAGCGATAGATCATAATTATGGTGCCAACTGTAGCCCAGAGCGCCGTTTAAGGTAGAAGTAGAAAAATAAACCCGCTCCCACTGCAAAGGAATCGGACCCGGAAGCTCAAAGTCAGTGTGCTCCGTAAATACTTTCCCGGTAGCAATATCTACCGGGTGTCCAGTAACAGAACAGATACTACGATGCACTTTATTCCGAGCACTTGGCGGCACCCCCAGTTTGTCCATTACCGCATCAGCAGCGTCATGCATCTTGTCGGACATCTTCTTCATCCGCTTGCTTCCCTTCTGCATCTTCCGCATTTTCTTAAAAGCTTTTCCCATACCAGCCATACCAGCCTTCATGCCCATAGCCATGAGCGAAATAGTTGGTGCTCCCCCAACCAGTACTGGAGGACCAGCGGGGATAGGAGTTACTATTGAGGTAGGCATCATCAACCCCACTGCTGGTTCTTTCTTGGTGGGTCGGGGTGGCGGTGGCATACCAATACAGCTACAGCTCAAAACCGGTAGTGCCATGTAGGAAAAAGGTTCATCCTCAACCAGTACTGTAGAGCTACCCATAAATGCCTCGCCCTCATTACCAATGGGTTTGATAAAGGTACCGCCTATCGGGATATGGGGAACAATGGAGGGCATACTGCTTCCGGAACCGGCCTGTACACGAGGCACACCATTTACGTAAACAGTAGCTCCAACAACCGGCAAATAGTCGGCAGGATCTAGAAAGAAACCAACAAATGGATGAGTAATTGGCAACGGAGGTACAGGCCCCGGAGGCTGAATGATGTGCACATCAACCCCCATGACAGGGTCGAAATGTTTGGCCGCGGGCATCATACGGCCTTGGCTTTTTCAACCCAGTCTTCTCCTACTAAGAACACCATTCGGTCGCGAACTAGATAATACAGGTTCATTTCACCACTTTTCTCAGCCATTGCCATCAGTGCTTGTCCGATGTAAGGTAGAGTACTATTGGGTCGTACTGCATCATCAACCTTAGGGCCAATCTCTAATGCTTGCCATAAGGCATTCCAAGCCAGCTTCTCCTGATGTAGCTGTTGATAACAGAAACCTGTCATTCTCCAGGCTTCCATTAAGTTATAAAGATCTTCTGCTTCCTCGGCGTAGGGAACGGCTTGGGTATAGGAATGAACTGCCACATCATACTTTTCTGCGGCTATCATAGCCGCACCTTGAGAAAACAGAGTAGTTACCGAAAGCTTACCGCTAGGCTTATCTCCCTCCTTGTAGGCAGCTCGAGCAAAATCGTAGGCTTCACCGTATATTTTGTACGCCTTGTCGTACTGCTGCTTGCCTAAATAAGCTCCGGCACGAGCCATATTTACTGCCACTTTCATGTGCGGCCATCCGTTCGCGTTCGCAATCTTGAACGCTTTGACAGCGGTTTGATCTACCATCGCTAAATCTTGCCTACCGATGGCTTGAGTAAGATGAACGAAAGCTTTTCGAAATTGCACCCCAGGGTTAGCCGGATCACCCGCTGATGCCAACTCATTGACCGCAGCGCTCATCTTCAGATCGGGCGCAATTGTAACCACCTCCTGAGGAAAATATTGGGCGAGTGTTTTTAGATAAGGCTCTTGCTGAAAATCGGTTAGCATCCACCGTACTCGCTGAGGTATTCCCATCTGCAAAACCTGCACCAACCAATCTGACCAGGCGTAGCGATTGAAAATGGATTGGGGTTGAAGGTAGATTACTACAAAGCCTTCGGGTAAATCTAAGGATTGGGCAAAGTTGCCTAATGTGCTGAGAAAATGTAGGATAGGCGAAGTACCGGGCACTGCCTTTAGAGGCTTCCACTTTTTCAACAAAGGGTCGTCTACTAATTCTTGAAGTTCTTTGATCTTTTGGAAAAACTCCTGTTGTAAATCCTGAACGAAAGCAGTCGGCTCAGCGAAAGAGGAAGTTAGTTTTAGAAAAAAGTCGCCAGTATCGTTTCCTTCGGAATTCTGAAGCTGATAAAATGCCTGAAGCATTCCTAGCTCATCGTCAGTCACTAGCCAACGGCATAACCGGGTATCTGGCTTTTCGGTGAAGTCTAGCCATTGCTGGGTTAGTTGTTGTTGGCGTTGTACGATAGGATTTTCCTTCATAACCAGATAATGCACAATATATGCTGACGAGTGGAGGCGAGGGGGTTTTTAATTCAGTTTAAGCATCATGCCCTTGATTTCAGTCATCGCACCACCATCAATGTTGGCACTAGCCGTTCCTTTAGCACTCAGTTGGGCACCTTCAACGCTTACCTTTGCGGTTCCCTTCACTGTGGTATTTATGCTTTCCATGTCTACCGACTGCATTGCGTTGATTTTAGCCGTACCATTAGATTCGACCGTAACTTCTTTTCCTGACGATGCGGCGATCTTTTTATCGCTATTAATCTCAACCGAATCTTTGCCGTAGATTTCAATGCTTTTACTTTCCAGATACATCCTCTCGTCGGCAATAATATTGATCTCCTTGCTCTGAATCAGAATCTTTCCATCTTGAGAGGTCAGCGTAATTTCTTCTCCGCCTTCCATTTTAAGGCTGTTATTATCAACATTGGTGACAGTAATCGTCTGACCGTCATTCAGGGAAATAACGTTGCCATCTGCATTGGTAAGCGTTATTGTTTTATTGTTTGCATCTAAGCTAATTTCGTTGATGGTCCCTGAATCATTATAGATTCGTATTTTTTTGTCATCATCTATAAGCTCCAGGTGATTACCATCTCGGGTTTTAATCACCTTTCGCTTAGTGTTAGGATCGTGCCACTCACTCGGATGTTGGCCATCATGGTGACGGTAAACGCTACCCATCACAAACGGCCGATCCGGATGGTCGTACATAAAACCGATTAACACTTCATCCTCAATTTCGGGAGTGAAGAAAAAGCCGTGTAGTTCTCCAGTTTGCTGACCGGCAAACGGTTGCATTACCCGTATCCAGGGGGTCATGTCATCATCCTGCCATTTAAAGCGAACTTTAACTCGCCCCAATCCTTCCGGATCATCGTTCTCAATGACCGTAGCTTGCTGGGTTTCGCAAAAGGGAATCTTAACGTGATTATTCGCCGGCGGACTGGAAGCACTAGCCGGAATAGCGGTAATATGATTGGTATAACTTAAATTCTGATCGGTGGAATGGTCTATTCCAATAATGATAAATTTTTCTAAATCTACCTCATTCGCTTTTTCTCCGGTAATATTGATCACCGAGCCAACCCGCAGCGTAATATTGTCCGTACTTCCGGTTAGGGTGATCATTTGCCGCGATTGGGTAGCCATACCCTGACGAGAATGATCATCAATCATCTGGGGAGATGAAACGTAGTGCTTAGGCATTTGCAAACCGCCGCTTGAAAACGCATTTGGCTCGTGTCCATCTAAAATTTCCTTACCAAATGGATCTAAATCCGTTATTTCGGAAGTCTGGGCGGTACTCTCGTACACTTCGTGCTTGAGGTAGTCGTAGGCTCTCGCTTTAAAGTTCACTGGAACTAGCTCCATCGACAAATCCATTTCCAAAAGATCCTTCTCCAAGGGAAGATCAATAGGATCTTTTTCGGGGAGTTCGCCAAAGACAAACTCTGCACCATCGTAAAATAGCCATTCTCCGTAAGTGTCAGCTAGCCGCTGAATGAACTGCATATTAGTTTCTTGGTATTGAACCACATACTCAATTACTTCAGTATACTTAGGGCTAACCTTGGTGGTCATGTTACTAGGCACATCAGCCAGCACTTGGTTGACGATATCCGCTAAACTCATCTCGTGGAAAGAGCGTATTGTTGGCATACCACTAAGGTAAACGGTAGGGCTATAGGCAGTCACAAAAATCATTTTAGCTCCTCGCTGGTAGCGGGCCATTCTGATGTTCGTTACTATTCCCTCAAAAGTGAAAGTGCGCTGAAGTAAAGAAAATATTCCGGAAGAAATCTCAACGGTGATAGGCTGATTCAGAAATCCTTTAGTCTGATCAAGTATCTGAGAGTTGTTCTGTTTAAACGCATCTAACGGAATAACTAAATTCAGTGTATTATGACCAAACAGGCTCTGACTAATATTAATATCAGCGAAAGGAGAAATACTTTCCCCACCAATCGTTATTTCTGCTTTTACTTGTTGTGCCAAAGCTGATTATTTTATGTGGTTGTTAATAAATATTCAATAGTAAACTCCGCAGGTCCTGATATTCACTAATCGAGGCACGTATATCTCGTATATAAAATATCCGAAGAGATTTCACACCAATATACATTCAGTCAACTCTTCTCGAGCCTTTATCACTGCTATTAGAGGGGCTTACTACTTGGACTCTGAGATACTACTTTTCTCCACCGGTAAAACTAATCTTCAGATTCAGTTAAAAGAACCAGTACGTCGTCAAACTTGAAGAGTCGGGCTAGGTAATACGACTGATTGAATTGAGGTAAGAAAAATAGAAAGTGTTGGTTTAGGCTGATTTCTAGCCACAACGTAAGTGTGTGATAACCAACACTATCGTAGATATCCGAATCCGGAGATATTTATCTCCGAATCTACATCGGCCACTCATTCTCGTAAACTGCCGGACCTCCATCACCTTCAATCGTTATTTCTCGGCAGGAGACCACAAAGGTTTCCATCATATTTTCTCCGCCTTGCCAACTGAAGTTTTCTCCGTACTCAACAATGTAGGCGTCCTTAAATATGATGGTTTTAATCGGTTTCTCATCGTCCGTATCATCCATAATTTCAATTTGCCCCTCTTTGGTTTTCCCTTGAGAAAGGGTCATCCAGGTAGGTAAAAATGCGCTCTTAGTAGACTCAATAGTCATCTGTAATGTACCTCCTCGAACGACGCCCGAAGGTCGTCCGGAAGCATCAATGTCGCGATTGAAGCTGTAGGAGAAATCAATTACACGAGTATCTTCGATTTTGTCTAAGTTTAATCTAGCTCTTACTGCCATGATTTGTTAGGTTAAAGGGTTAGTAATAGTTTATATTGTTTCACTGAACTAAATAGATAAGGAAATAATTTTTCCCGCATCTGATTATTCTTCGGCAAACTCTGCCGCCCAATCTTCAGCAGTATCTCCTTTGGTTCCTCCTAGCTTTAATAGAAAGTTCTTAGCGGGGAAGAACGGAGTAATATGAAGATCAATGTTAATACGCTTGGTTTCGGGATCTTGCTCCAGTTTCATCAGTTTATAATCCTGAATGATTTTGTCGCTTCCCATAATACTTTTTAAGTAGCGAGAGATTTCCCGGCTAAGGTCTTTCTGCACCTTCGGGGTCCAGTTCACAAAAGCCTGTCGGTTTAGGAAATCAATCAGTACTTTTCCGACATAATCAAACACTCTCACTACGGAGTAGGTCTGTAGGCCAATATCATTACCGGTGTAGAGCGTCTTCGCGGAGAAGGCCATGATTTTATCCCACTCCTTCACCATCGGAATAAGTCCTCGTTTTTCCAACTCGGTAATTTCACTCTTCTTGAGCGGGAATTTCACTCCATCTACCTCGTTGATGCCACCGTGCATTTTACCAGCGGTAGGTTGGGCAATCAGGGTACTGTAAATTTTACCCGCGAGAGCAGCGGACGGAGGTACATAAAGCTCCTCGTCTTCACCTAGTTCTTCGTACTTCTCCCGACCAACCAGCCAGTTACAAGACATCATCACATTGGAGCGGTGAATTTCTCCACCAGTCAGATTAGCCATATCAAACTCTTCAATTACCGCGTCGGGATCATCCAGGTGGCTAAAGTCCGTAATGAGCATTACTTTATTCTTGTGAGCAATCTTCGCCCATTTCTCTACCACTTTGTTAGAGCCTAGGTAGCCCGGGATCACCAGCATAGAGTAGTTTTCTCTTAAATCCAGCCGGTCGTGACGAGCCTTAAGTTCTTCGGATATTTTGTCAATAACCAAAGTGTTGTCTAAATCTTTTAGCCGCTCTATATTGGCATTGAAGATGGTAATATTACGAACCTTATCTTGCTCGGTATTCTTGAAGAACAGGGCCATAGAACGGTAGTTTTGCTCCAGTTCTTTGGTAGCCTCCAATGCTTTACCCAGGTTCTGGTTAAGCAATTCTTCGGCAGCCTGGCTTCGTTCTTCGGATTTACCTACTAATTCAGAGACATCGCCTGATTCATTTAAAAGGTCGAACCAGAGCTGAAGTTGGTTCTTCAGTTCTTCCCGGTCTTTTTTGCGGCCCGCCTCGTTCAGAAAAATATTCTTACGGGCTTTGCTTTCGGGACTCATTACCTTGGCACCATCTACGGAAGCTTCAATCAGTTCAAACTCACCGTATTCAACTAATTCTTCTAGGCTTTCTTCCAGCGCCTTAGTAGGATTATCAATTTTGGCAGCTTCTTTGGTCTTAGCCGGTGCTGCTTGGGAGGTAGGAGAATTTTGTGCTTTTGCGTCAGCCATTACAGTAGTAGGTTATTGGTCTGCATTTTCTATTTCTTGAATCATAGCCTGAAGCGCGTTTAGATACGCTTTTTTGGCATCCGGGTTGTTCAGGGCAGATTTCAGAATTTTGTTCGTTCTTAGTTGCTTAGCAAACTTCTGGTAGTACTCTTTCTGAGCATCCAGTTTTTTTAGGAAGTCGCTCTGTTCAGTAATACCCTTCTTAGTAAAATCACCAAGGTTGCCAAACTTAAGCTCCTCTTTTACCGGAGCGCCTTGTTCGTTTTCGAACTCAGCGTTTACGTTAGGCTTAAAATGATCGAATACCTCATCGATATTTTTCAAACCAGTAATTGGCTCGGGCTTGGTAGGTTTACTCGTAAGTTTCTGTACGAGCAGCGTTCGGTTGGAAGAAATCTGAGTGATTGCTTCAAAAGATTGTTGAGGTACTAATTGACCTCCAATTTCAACTTCGTTCATAGGCTAGGTATTATCAGAAAGTGTTGATGATTAATTATTTTTTATTAGTATTCTTAGATTATAAAATGTAACCTATTTTATATCCCAATGTAAATTTTCTTTGCTTTCATCAAGCTGTAAATGGATTTTTGAGCCATTTTTAACTTGTTCGGCGATGATCATTCGGGAAATAGGTCTTCGTAACTGATTCCTAATTACTCCGGTCAGTGGTCGGGCACCGTATTCGGGTGTAAAACCAGAAAGGGCTAGCTGCTTCTTGGCATCGTCCGCTATCTTTAGCTCAATGCCTTGCTCATCCAGTTGCTTCAGCAGCTTCTTTAAATGGATATCAAATATTTTGATCACATTCTCTTCCAATATAGGTGAAAAAGGAATAATCTCGGTAACCCGAGCCAAAAATTCCGGACGGAAGCTCCCGCTCATGATTTCCATCATCTCATTTGAAGTCGGTAGGTTTCCTTTTTCTACCTCATTGATTATATGCTGGCTGCCGATGTTAGAGGTAAACAGAACCACGGCATTAGAAAAATCACCTTCCTTCCCTAAGCGGTCGTGCAACTTTCCCTCATCCATTATTTGCAGAAAGATATCGAACACTGAAGCGTGAGCTTTTTCAATTTCATCGAACAGCACCACGGAGTAAGGCTTCTCCCGAATCTTATTGACCAAAATACCGCCTTCTTCGTAGCCCACGTAACCCGCGGGTGCCCCTAACAGCACCGCCGCCGAATGTTCTTCCTTGAATTCCGACATATCAAAGCGGATCAGCATGCTTTCATCGTTGAACAAGAAGTCGGCTAATGATTTAGCTAGCTCGGTTTTACCGGTACCAGTAGGGCCTAAAAAGAAGAATGATCCTATGGGCTGTCCGGCTTTAGTGAGGCCGGAGCGAGATTCTAGGATAGCATCGGAGATTACTTTAATCGCGTGATCCTGCCCCACTACCCTCTTTTTCAAGTGCTCTTCCATACTGAGCAGTTTCTCTCGCTCCTTCGTTTGAATTTTTCCAATCGGAATGCCGGTTTTATAGGCTACTACTGCGGCAATGTCATCTTTACCTACACTACCCCGTTTCTCTTTGGCCAAACCCGATAGCGTATCTAACGTTCCATCCAGATACGAAATGAACGCATCGACCGAATCTTTATCCGGAGTGTTCTCTTCTTCTACGATTTGCCCCAGCAGGATTGGGCTGATCTTTTCGTTTACCTGACGGTGAAACCATTTTAAGTCGGCCAGAGTAAGCGGTTTTTCGTTGTCGCCTTTTAGCCCTGTTAGTTCCTCCTTCAACACCTCGAGTTCGTTACCCGACGTTTCTTCGGCCATACGGATAGCGGCCATCGTTCTATCTAGTAGATCGATAGCTGAGTCGGGTAAGCGACGATCTTTCACGTATCTTTTAGCCAGCAATACTGCTTCGGTGGGTGCCAGTTGTTCTACGGATATTTTGTGATGCTCTTCGTACAGGGGTAGCAACGTATGAATCATCCGGGTTGCGGCTTCCTCATCCGGCTCCGCCACGCGTAGTACTTCAAAGCGGCGATTAAACGCCTCCTCTTTTTCAATGTATTTGCGATACTCTTCATTGGTAGTTGCCCCAATTACCGTTATTTCCCCTCGGGCTAGTTCCGGTTTTAGCAGATTAGCTGCACCGCTACCTACGGGGCCAGTGCTATCCAACATTAAATGAAGTTCATCAATAAAGAGAATTGCCTTCTCAAAAGTCTTAACCTCTTTAATAATATTTTTCAGCCGATCTTCTACTTCGCCCTTGTAAGAGGCACCCGCTACCAATGAACCTAAATCCAGTTCAAACAACACCGAAGAAGACAGGTGACCAGGCACTTTTTGGTCAATAATATCCAGCGCAAACCCATCTACCAGCGCGGTTTTACCAACCCCTGGTTCTCCGACAATCAGCACGTTAGGCTTGGTTCGTCGTCCTAAAATTTCAACCATCATCCGAGTTTCCCGGTCACGGCCAATAATAGGGTCAATTTTTCCTTCTCGGGCAAGAGCAGTTTTATCGTTACAAAACTTAAGTAGAGCTTTGTTGGATTTAGGTTTGGAACTTGTAGAGCTTCCGGTCGGAGTTATCGCTTCCTGAATCGCCTCTTCCGCTACTACGGTGGCGAGCAGTTCATCAGAAGTAAGCGGAAAGGTTTTAAGTTGATCTTTGGTGAAAGCAATATTTGGACGACAGAGAGCCGCCAGCAAAGCTAAAGGAGTAACCTCTTCTTCGTTTAGTTTCAACCTGATCATATCAGCTTCTTCAATAGCTGCTGATACTTTCTTATCACCCGATGGAGATTCCGGTATCTGAGTATTCTTCGATAAGTTTTCTATCCGAACCTCTGCCCATTCCTGAATATACGGTATATCCTGGCCTAGGGACTCTAGTAATTCCCTCAACCCAACATCCTTATGTAGCAGCGCTAAAAGCAGATGGCCGGGGGTAAATTCAGCATTCTGATATTCTTTGGCGTAAGCCTGGGCAATCTGTATACCTGTTTTGGTTTGATCGGAAAGGTTGAGAAGGGAAGTCATGCGTAGTTGTTAGGTTATACTTTTGCCAATCTTTTTAGTCTAGTAGATGATCAATAGCTAGTCAATAGAAATAGTAGCTTAAAACAAAGGTCATTGCTATGTAAATGCCAAAGCATAATTTGTAATGTCAGTATGTCTAATAATGCTAGTCTTTTCTATGGATCGGCGATAGTAGGGGCGAGATAGTGGAATAATATGAACCTTCTTATACCTACGGATATACTTTTGTCCGCAAACTTTCCAGTCGGTAATATCGAGGGCTTCCATTCGGTTGTGCAATAATAGGGCGGTGGTATTAATTTCTGAAGTGACTTACAACAGCCCTATTCGTTGAAAGTTGGTTACTATAATATTAGATATATTTTATCAACTTACAAAGAAAAAAGATGATGTTTTCACGTTCGTAGTGTGCTACTGCCTTTTGAAGAAAGGTATTGCCTCAAAAGAGTAAAGTAAATAGTTCTCCTCTAAATCGTTAGTATGATATAAGAGATAGTGGGGAATGAGACCATGAGACCATAAAACCAAAAATCGTAACCCCATTCGATCGTTCTTTCAATATGTGCTCAATCAGGTTAGTAAAAGAATGTAAAGTCAAAATGTGTTTTGTATCATAAGCATCTACGATTACACAAGGAAAAGCTTTTGATAAGAACTATCGTCAGAATATTCCCAATGAAACTGTCGGCAACTCACACTGCTGAGAATAACAATACCAAACTTAGAAGATACTGTACCTAGTAGTCAGATGTAGTTGACGAAATCAGTTGTACGCTACCTTGTTGATAAAGAACACTTTACGGCTGGAGCTGATGCCAGATTCGGCCATCGAGCGGATATCTTGGGTACCATGCACGTAGAAGTAATCGTCATACCATTTCTGGATGCCAAACACCTCTTTGTCATTCTTCCGAACTTCATCGGCGGGGTTGGGCAGGGCTACTTCACTGGTCACAACGTCCTGTACCTCACCGTTGTCCTGAATCACTTTGGAGGTAATCTCGCCGTCGTAAGAGTACATTAGTACGACCCGGTCTTCCTGAGAAGAAATATGCACTAACTGTTTTAGCTGCATACTTTTGGCATTGTCTAACTTAAAGGCATGATCCCACAATAGGTCACCCTTTTTATCGAAACAAACGGCAATAGCGTGGGTGTAGCGGTAGCCATCAAAATACATGTTTTGGTTGTTACGAAACGAGCCATAACCGCTGTAGTAGTAGCTGTTATACTTAGGATAATAAGCCTCACCCAGCATGATGTACTTGTCGCCGTCGGAAACCAATTCATGTACTACCATTCGGTAGTTCAGGCGAATCTGGCGGCCTTCCTGCTTTTTCTTTTCCATTCGGCGTTTTACCCGTTCCTCCCGCTTTTCGCGCATATAACCAAAAAAGTTTTCCAAATCAGCGTAGTTGTAGTAGCGGATTTGCTGCTCACCATCAGGGCTAAGTGAGGCAACGAACAATCCTCGGGAGTAACGGGAACGTTTGGGACCGTAAGTACCCGCTAAAAACTGCCGCTGTCCGTCAAACTCAGTTACCTGAGCATCTAGCAGGTTACGTTTTGCCTGGGGTTTTAGTGGAGCGCTTTGTAGCAGATTACTGTATTGATCATAAGCCTTAACCGTCACAGTTTTAATCTTTTCGGGGGTTATTTCAGCAAATAGTACGTCAAACGTATTGTCTCGCTTGTTCGGAATAATGTCAATAATCTCACCGTTTTCGCGATAGATATCCGGTAGCACCCGGATTTTCCGCAGTAACATATCATAGTGTACAATGGCGGGCTTATAATTCACATTGCCGCCTAGCACTACTGTTTGCCCAATAATCTCAAAGAATTCCAAACTTACTGATGGTACAATCCGCCGGATGGTGTGGTAAGAAGTATCTCCGGTAGAAATCTCCATGTTCATCATCTCCATCGGTTTGTCGGCGTATTGTCCTTTCTGAAATAGCACACAAAGTTGCCCACGGTCGTAATCGTAGCCCCGCAACGAAAGCAAACTACTTAGCTCAAAAGTACGTTTCCACTTTTCGTTCAGATCGGTATCGTAGTGGATAAACTCCCAGATTTTATCACCGCTTTTCTGGCGAACGTCGGTTTCACGGAACAGCATTAATCCTCGTTCTTCGGCTGAGACTACCACAAAGTTCTCGCTGCTACGGTCCATTTCAATTTCAATCCGTTCAGGCTGTACAATTTGAGCGGTAACCGGCAGAATAAACCCCAGGCAGAATGATAAAATAATACTACTGTATATTTTTTTATTCATAAATAAGATCGGGTAAGAGTTGTTACTTACTATAACAACAAAAAAGGTATAAAGAAATTTACTGAATTTTAGAATATTTTAAAAGCAGAGTGGGAAGATAGACGTTCTGAGTTTCTGAGCGACCGCGTGGCGTCCACCGTCGCCCAGTTCAAAGTTTAAAGGTGAGGAATCAGAAGACCGAAGCTGTGGACTATGGGCTAGTGACAACTAACAATTTAACAATCGTCCCCTCGGACAACTGGACAATCGAGTCGTGGAACAATCGAACAATCGAGCTATCCCGCTTATATTTGCCGCATGGCGAAAAAACCGAAAATCCTGATTCTCCGCTTCTCATCCATTGGAGATATTGTGCTCACCACACCAGTGCCCCGAACCCTAAAAACCCAACTGGATGCCGAAGTGCACTATTGTACTAAGCCTCAGTACCGACCTATCCTTGAGAACAATCCCTACATCGACCAAATTTATACGCTGGAAGGAAAGCTCAGTTCGCTAGTGAGTAAACTGAAAAAAGAACGATTCGACTACGTAATCGATCTCCATCATAATCTGCGAACGCTGCTGATCAAGCGACAGCTAGGAGTAAAAAGCTATAGCTTTCCGAAGCTGAACGTAGAAAAATGGTTAATGGTGAACCTGAAGATCAATAAGCTGCCGAACGTGCACATTGTTGACCGTTACATGCAAACCGTAGCACCGCTAGGTGTGAAGATGGATAGCTTAGGCCTAGATTATTTTATTCCGGAAAAAGACGAGGTGGAACTGAGTTGGCTACCGGAAACTCATCAGGAGGACTACGTTGCTTACGCAATTGGCGCCCAATACAATACCAAGAAGCTACCCGTAAATCGGATGATTGAACTCTGCGATAAGATTAACAAACCTATTATCTTACTGGGAGATAAGAATGACTGGGAAAACGGCGAGCAGGTTACCCGCTTTTTTGAGCGTACCGAAGCCTCGCAGGCTAATGAGGAAAAGCTGGCTGAGTTAGGCAAGAAAACCTTGATATTTAATGCTTGTGGTAAGTTTAACCTCAACCAGTCGGCCTCTATTGTTCGGCAGGCGCGCTACGTTTTCACTCATGATACTGGGCTAATGCATATCGCAGCAGCCTTCAAGAAAACTATCTTTTGTATTTGGGGGAATACCGTTCCCGCCTTTGGTATGTATCCCTACCGTACGCGCTTTACTATTCTGGAGAACAACAAAATTAAATGTCGCCCCTGCTCCAAGATTGGTTACCAACAATGTCCTAAAAAACACTTTCAGTGCATGCGTGGTATTGTGTTTGATTTTTATCTACCTTGAGGACGAGGGGCTGGGCGCAAGGGTAATTACTCAAAGCGCCCAGCCCTTCGCTCCCAGCAGGAGATCAATAACCTACTAAATAACCATTTTTTCTATTGAATTAACCAACACTATGGACAACTACAGTTTTTTTGACAACGTTAACCAATTTGTTGTACGCGCAGCTCAGTACATGGAACTACCACAAGGACTGCTGGATCAGATCAAGGAATGCAACAGCGTCTACCAAACCAATTTTCCCATCAAGCTCGATAATGGCCACTACGAAGTAATTACGGCTTATCGAGTACAGCACTCCCACCACCGATTGCCGGTAAAGGGTGGTATTCGTTACAGTTCTTTTGTGAACGAAGATGAAGTAAAAGCCTTGGCAGCGCTTATGAGCTACAAGTGTGCGCTGGTAGACGTACCCTTCGGCGGTGCCAAAGGCGGAGTTAAGATCAGCACCCGCAATTACAGCGAACGCGAACTGGAAAAAATTACCCGGCGCTATACCACGGAACTTATCCGTAAGAATTTTATTAGTCCGGCTCAGGATGTACCCGCACCCGATTACGGAACCGGAGCTCGAGAAATGGCCTGGATTGCCGACACCTACTCCGCCATGCACACCAATGAGATTAATGCGCTAGCCTGTGTCACTGGCAAGCCCATTTCATTGCACGGCATTCGGGGACGAACGGAAGCAACCGGGCGAGGGGTGTTTTATGGTATCCGAGAAGCGGTGAGTATAAGTGAAGACATGGAAAGCCTGGGACTTAGCCCCGGCCTGGAAGGTAAGCGAATTATTGTGCAAGGACTTGGTAATGTAGGCTACTTCTCAGCCAAATACCTTCAGGAAGGTGGAGCTATTATCGCTGGTATCGCCGAGTACAATGGCGGTATATACGATGCCAACGGACTGGATGTGGAGGAAGTGTTTCAACATATGAAAGAAAATGGAGCAGTACTCAACTTTAAGAATGCTAAGAACATTGAAAACTCGGCGGAATTGCTGGAGTATGAATGCGATATTCTGGTACCAGCTGCCCTAGAAAATCAGATTACCGAAGAAAATGCTCCTCGCATACAAGCTAAGATTATTGGCGAGGCGGCCAACGGCCCGGTCACTACGGAAGCCGCCGATATTTTACAGCAACGGGGAGTACGGATTTTACCCGACTTTTATCTGAATGCGGGTGGGGTTACTGTCTCTTATTTTGAGTGGCTTAAGAATCTGTCGCATGTAGCATTCGGACGAATGGACAAGCGGTACGAGGAGCTAACGAACCGCGGTATGGTGGGGGCAATGGAAGAAATTACCGGAAAAGAGCTATCCGATACTCAGCGACAATTACTTGTCCGCGGTGCTGGTGAAATTGATATTGTCAATTCTGGGCTGGAGGAAACGATGGTAAACGCTTACCATACCATCTGGGATGTTATGAAAACCAAAGAAACCCCCAGTTTACGAATTGCTTCCTTCATTGTAGCCATTGATAAAATAGCCGCCGCCTATATGTCGCGAGGCATTTTCCCTTGATATACGCAAGAAAAATGTACAATCAGGTCAGTGAAGGTCTCGTCGCTGGCCTGCAATTATTCTAACTTTAAAAGAGATTGTAGGTTACTGCGATCTCTTTGTTTTTTCCGAAGAATAGGCTTCGGTAGTGCAGAAAATCGCACGTTTTTTCCGGAAAAGCCTCCCGTGTAGGATTTCTCCCAAAGAGCTAATACAATGACCTCTTCCTGACCCAATTTTCGCTAGTAATACTGCGTGGTATGCACTCGCGATTTTATGGGGATTTTCAGGCAGGTTTTTAGTCACAAACTGGAAAAAACGATCATACTGAGTTTCATTTTGGGAATTCAGTTTGGCTATGCCCAGCAAAGAACGTTTCGTCTGCCCCCCGGTATTACCACCGCTGACTATCTGCCGGGAGAAATCGTTCTGAAAATCCATTCAGCTAATAATGCTTCAGCCCGCTCGACTACTTCTACCACCAGCGTACTGGCTCAGATTAAAAAGATTGCCCATTCTAAAGAAGTTACTCCTGTTCTGAGGCAATCACTGCGGATAAACACATTAGCTCGGCAGGAATCTAGCGCAGAAATCTACCGTATCCACACCGACCAGGATGTAATCGCTACCATTAATCAGCTATTGCAACTGGATGAAATAGTTTATGCTGAACCTTACTACCTGTTAAAGCCACTAGACGAATACATTCCGAACGACATTGAGGCGGCGAAAAATGGTCAGCAGAATTACCTAGAAACCGTACAGGCCTACGAAGCCTGGGCCATAGAACGTAGTAACCAAGATATGTTGATTGGTTACCTAGATACCGGGGTGGAATTTGGCCACCAAGATTTAGCCGATAACCTGTACTACAACGAGGCTGATCCCATCAACGGAATAGATGATGACCAAGACGGCTACGTGGATAATTATGTAGGTTGGGATTTTGCCAATAACGACAACGACCCCACGGCTGATTTCAGTGATCACGGAACGATGGTAACCGGAATGGGTAGTGCCAGTCCGGATAATAGCGTGGGTATGGCAGGCTTAGGCTTTAACGCTTCCTACATGCCCATCAAAATCTTTCGTTCCGAAGATAATTCATTCGCGTTCGGTTACGAAGCCATCGCCTACGCGGCTGATAAAGGCTGTAAAGTAATTAATCTCTCCTGGGGCGGGGCGAATGCCTATTCCCAGTTTGGGCAAGATATGATCAATTACGCGGTTCTGGAGAAAGACGCAGTAGCAATTGCCGCTGCTGGAAACAGTGGAATTCAAGAAAACTTCTATCCGGCTTCCTTCGATAATGTACTCTCCGTAGCGGTAACCGATGTCAACGGAAACAAAGTGAACCAAACTACCCAGAGCTACTTTGTTGATTTGTTAGCGCCGGGAAACAGCAACTATACCACCAAGAACGAAGATAGCTACGGTAACGGCTCAGGCTCTTCCTTTGCTGCCCCACTAGTAGCCGGAGTAGCTGCCTTAGTTCGCTCTAAGTACCCCGAGCTAAGCGCTCCGCAGGTGATGGAAATACTCAGGTTATCAACGAAAGACGTTAGTGATCAACCCAAAAATCAGTCATTTAAGGAAACCCTAGGAAAAGGATTCATTCAGGCCGCTAAAGCCCTAAAACCGTTAAATTCCCCGGCATTGCGAATGACAGCCTTCGACTACCAGAGTCAGGCCGGAGACTACGTTTACTACGGAGATACCTTAACGATTAGTATAGACGTACAGAATCTGCTTTCTGCCGCTAGTGTTAATACGCAAATAACGCTATCCTCTGTTTCAGAATACGTCACCGTACTGGATTCGGTATTCCGTCCAGGTGTAATTGATTCGCTGGGTAAGGCGTCTAATGCTGCTCAACCTTTTCGGGTGGTACTAAGCGATGACCTGCCTACGAACGAACAATTGATGTTTCGTTTGGGTATGGAGGATGGTGCCTATCAGGATTACCAGTATTTCTTCATCATTTCTTCTTCCGACTATCCAACTATTACCAAAAACGATCTGCAGATTACCGTAGGTAGTGAAGGTTGCATTGGCTACGATCCCACTGGAATGTCATTGGGAGGGATTCGCTATCAAAACCAAAACATCGCTTCTGCTGCCGGACTACTAGTCGGAATAGATTCTTCCTATGTTTCGGATAATCTAGTGAACAACTTCGCTACCTACAGCCGAGAGCAGGATTTTATGACCGAAGAAAATATTCGGTTTAGCCTGGCAACCGTACCTGCTTTTCAGCTTCGTTCGGCTTTCTCCGATAAAAACGCTACCAATCCGCTTAGCCTGCGCATTGAACAAACGTGGCTGGCCGATACCACCAACACCCAAAACTATCTGGTTTCGGAGTACCGAATAGTAAATCAATCAGACAGCACCCTGACTGATGTAGCCGTAGGCTTATTTGCCGACTGGAATATTGAGGATATTCAGACCAACCGTACCGGCTGGGATGCCACTTATCTATTGGGATATACCTATAATGCAACTGAACAAACCTACGCTGGGCTGGCTTTGCTAACAGATCAAACCGTTAATTATCAGGCTTTAGATCTTCAGTCCCTAAACGGCAATGCTTCGGATATTGAAGAGGAAGTTACGGAGCGAGAAAAGTATGGCTGGGCTTCCGAAGGAGTTATATCGGAACAGGCGGGAGCCATCGGAGCGGGAAATGATGTAGCCCAGATGCTAGCCGCTACGGTTGCCAGTATTCCAGCCAGCAAAGGTGCGAAAGTAGCTTTTGTCTGGGTAGCCGGAGCTAGTCTGGCTGAACTGCAAACAGCGGTTACTCAGGCTCGGCAGTGGTACGAAAGCTTTCAAGAAGCACCCGAGTTATTATCTACCGAACTGATATGTACCGACAGTACCGCGACTATTCAATTAGACGCAACTTATCGCTTTTATCAAGACGCATTAGGGGCTAGCTTTTTAACCGAAGGCAATCAGTTTACCACTGGAGCTATTTCCCAGGATACAGCCATCTACGCCGCTTCGCTAGAAAACGGTTACGAGGGACGTATTCAGAAGATTAGCATTGAAATACAAGAACCAACGGCCGCATTCTCGGTAGTTAACACCTTGAATCCCGGATGGAAAAACGATACACTGTTCCTAGATGAGACTAATAATCACTTATTAACGTTTCAGGATAACAGTCAGTATGCTGTAGCCTGGTGGTGGGATTTTGGTAACGGCTACCGTAGCACTCAGCAACACCCACAGACTTCTTACTTTCTGCCGGGCACCTATACGGTAGAGCTAACCGTAGCCAGTGAACCAGGCTGTACAGCAAAATACTCTCAGGAAATTACGGTAGTACGGCGAGCTGTGATGCCTCAAATTAGTGATAAGCTTATCTGTGGTGGGTCATCCACAACGCTTCAAGCAGCAAATACTACTCAGATTAAAGTTTATGCGGATGAAAAACTAATGGACTTGCTTTATCAGGGAGAACAGTTTAGTACTGAAGTAATTAATCAAAACACTACATTCTACGTAGTGAATGCTGAGGAAGAAATTGATAGTCAGCCTCTTCCAGTACTAGTAGAAGTTTGGCAACCTGCGCTAGAAATCAGTTACGCGCTGGATACTACTGATCTTTCAACTAAATATAATCTGGCTATTGCGTTAGCGGGAGAAACGAATAATATCAACCAGTACAATTGGTACGTGAACGATTTGCCGGTAAATCAACAACCCGGCTTTACCTACGATTTTTCTAATTTGGCAGATGAGGACTGGCGTATTCGCTTGGAATATTCGGTAGATTCGGCTGATTTGAACTGTGCTTATTCGTTAGAAAAAACTATTTCTCGCACTCAAGCACCTCGGCCGGAACTATCTGCTCGGCGTATTTGCCGAGGCGAGCCGGTAACATTGGCTCCTACCAATGGCGAGCTGTTTTACTTCTACCAGGATGCTAATCTCACTATTCCGTTGCATGTCGGGAAAACCCTAATGCTAGATTCAGTCGCCATGAATACTACTATTTATGTGACTAATATAGATGGGCTTATTGAGAGTGAAGCCACCGCGGTAGCCGTAGAAATTAACCGCTTTGCTGATTTTAAAACCTTGGCCGATACGGTGTACCTATCGGAGCCGGACATGGCTGTGTTGCAGGCTTTTGCTTTAGATGGAGATGATCCGGAGATTAGCTGGCAGTGGGATTTGGGGGATGGTAATTTTAGCTATCAGTCGGCCCGGGTGGTGCCTCAGTTCGATTCAGCCGGGGTGTATCCGATTCGGTTATTAGCCACCCGTAGCGATGGTTGCACTAACCTGATCAGTAAAACCGTAGTGGTACGTAACGTAGCTAACGTACCGATAGATCCCGAAGAACAAGCTCTGAAAGTGTACCCTAATCCGGTACGGGATGTGTTCTATATGGAAAACCTGATGTGGTTTCAGAAAGACATCACTATCAGCCTGCTTTCGCTCGAGGGGCAGGTTGTTCTCCATCAGCAACTTTTCTACAACGAATTCCCTCTACCCATCGATCTATCTCAACTTACCCAACCCCTATCCCCTGGGATCTACGTACTCCGTCTTCAGCGCGACGATAAGGTATTTCAGCGGAAGCTGATGATGGAGTAGAGTTACACCTGCTGATTAGCATCCACTTCAGAGAGCGGGCGATAGTTATCAGGAGCCTCCTGAAATTTATCTTCTTCTATGGAATCGTACGGGAATACTTCAAGAATGGGGCTTTCTACAATCTCGGTAACCCGAAATTCAACCAGCATATTGTTTAAGCTCTGGTACATTCGGTCATAGGCTTCCTTTAGGTTAGGTGCGGTTAGCAACACGTAGTTGGTAATCTTTTTTTCTTTGCCCTTGCCCTCCTCTTCCAAGACATACACCATTTTACAACGATGCCATATATCGCTATCCTCGTAGTAGAAAACGTCCGAAATACGAGCTTTGGCAATGCCAGTGACATAAAATTCGCCCTGAATCATGGTTTCTATTTTCTCGTAAATGCGCCGTTCGGCCTCGGTAAACGAAACCGCATCTACCAAATACATCTCCGATACATTCTTCGCTTTTCCTTTCTCATCAATCTTTTGATACTTAATCTTGCAGGTAAACCAGATATTCATTTTTGTGCTGTGTTTGCTCGTAAAAGGGCGATAAAAGTAAGGTTTAGCTGGCTAATCCTCGAGGGTATTTGCTAATAATTTTCTTCCGAATCTGCTTATTACTGAGCCTCAGTAGATTGCCCCTCTTTGCTTAATAGAATACTTGAAATAATAGAAAATTGAAAAAAAATATTGGAAAAAGTCATGAAAATTACTGTTTTTTTCGTAAGTAGAGTATATGTCCTACACGCGAAAGATTGTTGTTACCTGTTCTCCTCATATTAGTTCTATCCTAGCTCAAGAAATAGAAGCAATGGGTTTACCCGTAAAAAGCATCAATCGGCTAGATGTGGAAACAGCCGGTACCATGCTAGATGCCATGCGGCTAAATCTTCAATTGCGTACCGCTCACCGGGTACTTTACCAACTAAAGACTTTTTCGGCTAATCAACCCGACGAACTTTATCAAGCAGTAAACGAATACCCATGGGAAAATCAGATTCCGTTGGATGGCTACTTTTCGGTACAATCCTACGTGAACCACCCCACCATTACCGATACTCGCTTTGCCAATCTGAAAGTAAAAGATGCGATTGTAGACCGGTTTATGCAGCAACAGGGGCGACGTCCTGATTCCGGGCCAAAAAGTGACCGAGCCGTGGTGTTTCTCTACTGGACCGAGGAAGAAGCCGCGGTCTACCTGGATACTACCGGGGATAGTTTGAGCAAACGAGGCTACCGCGAAACAACTGTGGCAGCTCCCATGCAGGAGTCATTAGCTGCGGCAGTGCTACTTTCCACTCAATGGCAACCCAAGCAACCACTGGTAAATCCCATGTGCGGGAGCGGTACGTTGGCCATTGAGGCGGCGTTGATGCAACAGAACACTTTTCCTGGGCTATTGCGCGACAATTACAGCTTCATGCATATCAAGTCTTACCAAAGTGCTATTTGGAGGCGTTTACGACAGGATATGAAATTGAACCAGCAGTCTCGGAGAGATGCTATGAAGAATATTATAGCTACTGATAGTAATCCAGATGCGGTAGCGGCAGCCAAGAAAAATGCCCGTTTGGCGGGAGTAGACCATCTCATCCAGTTTCGGGTGTGTGATTTTGGCGAGACTCAGATTCCCTCGCCTGAAACTAAAAATCCGCCTACTGGCAGTCCGATCATTGTCTTTAATCCTCCCTACGGAGCCCGATTGGGCGAGGAACGAACCCTGACCATGCTCTATGGGCGTATCGGTGATTTTCTGAAGCAGCAAGGAGCCGGATACTACGGTTATGTATTTACCGCAAATAAAGAATTAGCTAAAAAAATTGGGCTTCGGGCCAGTCGTCGACAAGAATTTCTGAATGGGAAGTTACCTTCTCGGCTTTTGGAATACGAATTGTATAGAGGTAGTAAGTAAATTGTTGTATTCAGGTGTTCAAGTGTTTATGTAATTAACTAATCTAAAAACTCTTGAATACTTGAACACCCTGATACCGGAACACATGAACACACGCATACCTATAATCTATCAACATCATACACGTTAATAATATGTAGTGGATAAGCTGAAGGAAAATATTGTTGATCCAATTTATTATTCACTTCCGGTGCAGTTACTAATATTGCATGTACGGAAGAAACAACTGCTACTCCTCTGCTGGATACTACTAATTTCCACCGTAACCGGCTACTTTGGCAAAAGCCTGGGTATTCCTTATTTGCTGCTCGACCCTGAGTACCTAGGGCAGGTTAATTTCTTTAGCTTTCTTTGGGTGGGAATGACCTTCGGTGGCTTTACGATGGCCTACCATATCACTTGCTATATTCTCGATGGCCCTACCTTTGGATTCGTCGGTACACTCTCGCGTCCATTTGCCAAATTTGCCCTGAACAATAGCGTTATCCCTATCTCTTTTATTTTGCTCTACCTGCTGTACATGATCAACTTTCAGTTGGCTAATGAGTACAACACTACCTTGGGAATTTTAGAAAAAGTGGGTGGCTTTTTCTGCGGACTCATATTCATCGTGATACTAACCTTTGAGTATTTCCGGTGGACCAACCACGATCTGGTAAGAATAGTAGCTTCAACGGTGGATAAAAAGCTGAAGAAGACCAAGTTTTCCCGCGTACGGATTATGTCTAATTGGAAAGAAACCAAGAAAGGAATACGGCGCGTCGACAACTATTTAGATTTAAACTTCCGTTTCCGGTCTGCTCCAGCGGTTAGGCATAATAAATCCTTGGTGTTGCAGGTGTTCAACCAGAATCACCTTAACTCGGTAGTGATTGAGCTATTTATTTTTGCCCTTATTCTGACGTTAGGAATATTTAGTAGCTACCCGGTATTTCAGATTCCGGCGGCAGCCAGTTGTTTGCTATTGCTTACAGTCCTTATCATGATGGCCGGAGCTGTTTCGTTTTGGTTGAAGGGCTGGGCTACTACTGCCGTTATTGTTGGTTTCTTTTTCCTGAATTTAGTGGTACGCTACGAATGGGGCGAAAATTCTTACCGAGCTTTTGGATTAGATTACACTACCCAGCCGGCCCAATATTCACTGTCTAAACTGACTGCACTCAACGATACCAGCTATTATCACCAGGATTACCAAGCTACCGAACAAATCCTGAATACCTGGTACGAACGAATGTTACAGCAGTACCAGTACGATGCCGATCATCTCCCCAAGATGGTACTGGTGTGTACCAGTGGAGGTGGACTTCGCTCCGCTATGTGGACCACCGTTGCCTTACAACAGGCAGATAGCATTACCGGCGGGCGGCTGATGGAGCATACGCGTTTATTTACTGGAGCCTCCGGTGGGCTGATTGGGGCAGCCTACTACCGTGAGTTGTTTTTGCAGCAGCAGCTCCAGAAGAAAACAGCACCTTCTGTCATTCTAGCAAAGAATAGCGAAACGGTGCCGCGCTCTATTTACGATCCTTACTATGCTAGACTCATCGCCCAGGATAACCTGAATCCGATCATTTTTACCTTGCTCATGAACGATTTGCTGGTGCGGAACCAGACTTTTGAGTACGGCGGATTTACCTACGTGAAGGACCGGGGTTATGCCTTTGAGGAGCAGTTTAATGAGAACACTCATCATTTGTTGGATAAGTCGTTGGGCGATTATCGGGAACCGGAGCAAAATGCTACCATCCCCATGATTCTGTTAACTCCAGCTATTGTGAACGATGGTAGAAAGCTATACATTTCTCCTCAGCATGTTTCCTACATGCATACCCGCCTGCCCGATGACGATCTTTCGCATACCTCTATCATTAAGGGAGTAGATTTTCAGCGATTGCTGGACAAGCAGGAAGCCGATAATTTGCGATTTTTAACCGCACTACGAATGAATGCGGCCTTTCCCTACGTGACTCCTAACGTTACTTTACCTACTTCTCCCGCCATTCAGATTATGGATGCCGGGATGACCGATAATTTTGGAATTTCCGATGCAGTACGTTTTATGTTCGTATTCCGCGACTGGATCAATACCCATACCTCAGGGGTTATCCTGCTGAACATTCGTGATTCTGAAAAAATTGAAGGAATTGACACCCCGACCAGCGCCTCGCTGATTGAACGGATGACAGCTCCGTTTCGCTTTTTCTACGATAACCTGTTTAACATTCAGGATATTAGCAACGACGACCGGATTGAACTAGCGCAATCGTGGTTGGATGTAGGCCTGCACAGTATCTACCTGGAATACACTTCGGAGGTGCCCGAAAGCTGGAAGTTGCTTAATCCTGATCGCCGTACATTAGAACGACCTTCATTGAGTTGGCGGCTTACCAGTCTGGAGAAGGATAATATTTTGGAGAATATTAACCATCCTAAAAACACGGTTGCTTTACAGCAGATTCAGAAGCTATTGTCGGACGTAAAGAGGCTGGATACTGCCAACGAAGAGGAGATATTAATGGGAGAATAAACGGCTGTTATTCAACTGAAGTAGTGCCTAGCCAGGAATTTAGCCTATTGTTCAGTAATCTTTCGCACCTTTTGAAGGTCAGTAGAAGCGTCTACCATTAGATGCCAACTTACCTGACGACCATTCTCCACCGACTCGTAGGCTAGCCCCTTTTCAGTCTGAATGACTCGACATTTTCCCAAATCATAACGAAGTGATTCTA
Source organism: uncultured Flammeovirgaceae bacterium (assembly GCA_937884755.1). GTDB lineage: Bacteria > Bacteroidota > Bacteroidia > Cytophagales > Cyclobacteriaceae > Tunicatimonas. The sequence continues at coordinate 9,273 of CAKZYJ010000357.1, read as the reverse complement.
CGAAATCGCCTTCGCTGAGGGGTTCGTTGTTAAGGTCGGCCAATACCGGAATATGAGTTTCTTGTTTCTTACGTTTAAAAAGTCCGAACATGGATAAGCAGTTGGGGTAGATCGATATTGTACAAGTTATAGCAACACCGGGTGAATGGCCACTATTACTGCGTAAAAATACTAAGAAAAAATAAGAAGAGAAGACTATTGTCCTTCAGTTACTTTCTGCTCCTGCGGTAGCGGTTGCATCCGCTGTCCGCGCAATTGAACTGGATTGGTCCGTTTACGCAGGCGCATATTGAGCACCTCCACTAGTAGTGAGAAGCCTACGGCAAAGTAGATGTAGCCCTTCGGCACATGGAAGTGTAACCCTTCCACAATCAGCATGAAGCCAATTAGAATTAAAAACGAGAGCGCTAGAATCTGCAAGGTGGGATGCTTGTTGATAAAATCACTGATTTTTCCCGCCAGGGTAATCATGATAACCATGGCAATCACCACAGCAACAATCATGATGAGCACGTCTTCGGTCAGCCCTACCGCTGTCAAGATGGAATCGAAGGAAAACACCATATCCAGCAAAATAATCTGAACGATAGTAGCCGTAAATGAAACCTTGCGGCCACCGCTGGTTTCAGTCTGTTCCTCGCCTTCTATCTTATGGTGGATTTCAGTAGTACTCTTCGCCAGCAGAAAGATGCCCCCAGCAGCCAGAATCAAATCGCGACCACTAATCTCAAACTCAAACATGGTAAACAACGGCTCGGTAAACCCAATAATCCAGGTAATACCTAACAACAGACCTATCCTAAAGATCAAAGCAAGAATAAGCCCAAGGTTACGGGCCTTTGCCTGTTGTTCAACTGGAAGCTTGTTCGAGACAATAGAGATAAAGATAATATTATCCACTCCTAGTACAATTTCTAAAAATGCGAGGGTTAGTAGTGCGATCCACGCTTCGCCGCTGGCAAAAATTTCCATAGGGTTTGGTTAGTTGGTACGGTAAAAAAATGCGAGCCGACCTCGCGTTGGTATACCCACAAAAATTGATGAAATAAGTTTTAATTCCAAAAGAATGTTCTAAGTTGGCAAAAGCAGGAAGCAGGATCTGGTAGAAAAAGGAAAGCGATTACAGCACCAATGGGCATGGAGAAAAAAGAACAACTAAAAGATATACAGCTTAACCTGGGCCATACTCCACTAGGCACCTTAGCCCTACGGCCCTGGCAGGAAGGTGACGAATCGGCATTGGTCGAACATGGTAATAATTACCAGATTTGGCAAAATGTGCGTGACCGTTTTCCTCACCCCTATACTTTACAGGATGCCCGACTTTGGGTTCAAGTAGCTGATAAAGATCCTAGTTCCTTGAACTTAGCTATTACCCTGAATGACGAAGCGATAGGAGCAACCGGCGTAATTTTTAAGGACGATGTCTATCATAGGTCCGCCGAGATTGGCTACTGGCTGGGAGAAGCCTACTGGAACCGGGGAGTTGTTTCCCACGCTGTAAAAGCACTTACTGATTATGTGTTGACAAATACGGATATCTGTCGGATATATGCCGGAGTCTTTGAATATAATATAGCCTCAGCTCGAGTTCTGGAAAAGGCCGGATACGATTTTGTAGCCCGTCTTCGTAAAAGTGTAACCAAAGAAAGCCGTACCGTAGATGAACTGATCTACGCCAGAGTGATAGAATGAGAAAAACCCTGGCACCAAACACAAAGCTTAGTCGCCAGGGCTTTTGACCTTTACTGCATTTTTGCTTAGCGCGCTACCAGCATTCGTTTGGAATCAATCACTTTGCCATCAGCTTTCAATTGGTAGATGTAGGTACCAGGCACTAACTGGCTACCGAGTATTTCTACTTCGCCCCGCCCTGGTGTTAAGTTCTTGTAACTAGCTATGGGCTGGCCGCTAATATCAAATAACTCCACCGAGATGTCTCGTACGTTTCCATTGGTTTGGTAAGAAATACGGGTACTGCTGCTCACTGGGTTGGGCCAGTTTTGATCCAGATGACCTTGCAGTTCGCTCCCAAAAGGTGAAGTCAAATTATTAGTTTTTATAACTTGTTCTATGGCGGCCAGTCGCTGTTGCAACACGGCATTCTCCTCTAGTAATAAAGTTAATTGCTGTTGCATCTGTGAGGTGTCTTTGGCCTGAGATAGTTCTTTTACAGCCTCCACTAGTACAGGGATTAAACCTTGGTAGTTAAGCGCCACTTCTGCTCCTTCTTCTTTAACCAGGTCTGGAAATGTTTCCTCCATACTTTCAGCCAGTAGCTCGTAGGTTACAGGTTGATTGGTAGTTCTTTTCTTGCCCTTTTTAGCATTTTGCACCGGTTGTTGGTAGCCCACTGATTCCAACTGCTGTAATCTTGCTAACGCTCCGCCAGCAGCGTTTACTTGTTTCTCCGATCGGGAAACCTCACGATCACGAGGTGAAGCCTTCACCCAGTATTCTCTGGCTCGTACCTTTCCTTCTACCACAAACTGGTAGGTAGAACCAGTGTACTTAGTACCAACTGCCAGAGAGTTTCTAGAAAAGTCGCCATATAGTAATGGAGTATCGTCTTCTTCGGTAAAATTATCTACGATAAATCGGTTATTTGCTCCTCCACTTTCGGTATAGCCCGCTTGATAACCAATGTAAACATTATTGCTTCCTCTAGTATTATTAATCCCGCTCTGATAACCCAGAAAGATGTTTTGGCTACCCGAATCGTTGTAGTAACCACTCCCGTTGCCCAAAAACGTATTATCATTGCCTGAAATATTTTCCGTTCCACTGCTACTACCGATGAAGATATTGCTGGAACCAGTAGTGGTAGCATAACCACTATTCCAGCCTAGAAAAGTGTTTCGCCCGCCCTCAGTGTTATTTTCACCACTATTTGATCCTACGAAAGTATTTCCTAAACCAGTCCTACTATTACGACCGCTATAGTAGCCAATATAGGTATTATTTCCACCGGTAGAATTATTAAAACCGCTAGAGGTTCCGATGAAAGTATTACTCTCTCCAGTAGTATTGGCAAAACCACTAAAGGCCCCTACGTAGGTGTTTTCGCTACCTGTTCTACCATTTATCCCACTCCATAAACCGATTGCCGTATTTCGAGAGCCGGTGGTGTTAGATCCTCCACTAAAGGCCCCGTAGAAAGTGTTGCCTGAGCCACTAGTAGTACGATATCCACTTCGATACCCAGTTAAGGTGTTAAAGCTACCGCCAGTTAGAGAAATGCCCGCTCCCGAACCGTAGATAGTATTGTTTTGGGCATGGCTCAGTATAGGTGTTAAGAAAAATGCTAATGCACAAATAGTTTGAAAGAGAATAGAAGTTTTCATGATGCTGAAGTCTGGTTTGGTTTTTTAGCTAGTTTTGTGACTTAATGCAGCAGAATACAGAGAAGTAAACAGGAAATTGAATATTCGTTAAAAAGTGCAACTCATCAACAATTACCTTTATTGGCTTCTAATTGGGGTTTCACTTCTCAATATTCGAAATAAGCGCAGTTTCCAAGTAAAGAGACAACCTAGTTTTAGCCTTGAGGAAATCCTTGAATTGTGCAACTGATATTTTAAGCAAAAACATATACTTTCCTATGTTCAAACCAATCCTACTGTGAAACGTAGAGCATGGGTAGAGACAAAGCAAAACTACCATGCGCAGTATTAAGCACATACATCAGGCCGTATCCGATCCTATTGGTGAGTTGGATACTTTCCGAGCTATGCCTACCCGTTCTATCCCGCACCTGGACCCTTTTCTGTTTGTTAACCACCACGGGCCTACTACCTACCGTCCGGGTAACCAGGGGTTGCCGTTTGGGCCGCATCCTCACCGAGGCTTTGAAACACTCACGTATATCTTTAAGGGCGATATTGTACATCAGGATACCCAGGGGTTCAAGAGCAAAATTGAAGCGGGTGGCATTCAATGGATGACTGCCGGAAGTGGCTTGCTGCATTCGGAGGTATCATCGGAAGAATTTAAAGCCCACGGCGGTGAGGAGGAAGTAATTCAACTCTGGATGAACCTACCCAGCCGCCTCAAGATGACTGAACCTAATTATGTCGGACTGTCTAAAAACGAAATCACCCACTTTAGTGAAGACGATGGTAAGGTAACCATTCACCTCATCTCCGGCGAGTGGAAGGGACACACCGGCCCGATAGAATCGCTAACCGGCCTTACTATGACTAGTGTAGACCTGAAAGAGGGCGGCTCATTCACAGTGGATATTCCTTCATCGGACCAGACATTATTCTACGTAGTAAGCGGCTCAGTAGAGGTAAACGGTACTAATGCCAAAATGCGCCAAATGGTAGAGTTTGCGATGAGCGGAGAACGACTGGAAGTAATTGCTCAAGCAAATTCGCGCCTTATTCTAGGACACGGTGCTCCATTTAATGAACCCATCGTCGCCCATGGCCCGTTCGTCATGAACTCCGAAGCCGAACTTCGCCAGGCTTTTCAGGATTACCAGTCGGGGAAAATGGGAGTGTGGCGATGAAGACAAACTGCTTTAGAACTTAGTATCTATCACCCGCAAGCACTTTGGCGGTACGATAATATCTCCTTAACTTCTGACCAACAATCGTAACCTATTCAACATGGCAAATCTGAAAACTCAGCCCTATAACCGCAACATATCTGAATTTCTCTCCAAAGTAGAAAACCCGCAAAAGCGCGAAGATTGCTTTACCCTGTTGGATTTGATGAAGGAAGAAACGGGGGAAGAGCCACAGTACTGGCACAGCAATATGGTGGGCTTTGGTCAGTATCACTATAAGTACGCCAGCGGCCAAGAGGGCGACTGGTTTCTGACGGGGTTTTCGCCCCGCAAGCAGAACTTGACCATCTACATTATGTCGGGGTTTGAGCGTTACGAGGAACTAATGGAACAATTAGGCAGATACAAAACCGGCAAGTCCTGCTTGTATGTAAAGCGCCTCAGCGATATTGACCTTGATATACTGAAAGAATTAGTTCGAGAATCAGTAAGCTACATGCGAGAGGAGTACAAATAGGTTGTGCGTCTAACTACTGCCGCCGGCAGAAACGCCTCCAATTGCCTACTTATTCCACGCTCGTGAAGCAGTCTGATCTTTGGAAGGAAAATCTTTGGGAACGCTCTGCGTTACCTCCCCGGTGGCCGCCCACTCGGTACCTCGTTGCAACGTAGTCATAAATCCCACACATTCCATAGAATAGTCGAAGTGGCCCAGGGTTGTGTGGAAAACCCGCCCCTGCCCGTAGTCGATGGCCATGATGGTGGGCACGTGTTGCCCCAGCCCCTTCACTTCCGGATTCCAGGGTGGGGCATTGCCTTCTACATCGGAGTAAGCAGTGGCTAATATCGTAGCATTCTCAAACGGACCTCGCATGCGTTCGTAAAGTTCATCCTGGGTGTGCAGCCACTCAGTGGGTAATCCTTGCATGACGGGGTGCTCCGGGGCGTGGGTGGTCACCAAATACTCAAATTCTGGTCCGTGGGAGCCACAAATCCCAGCTGAATAATCCATTTCCAGTTCTCCGGCATCGGTATAGTATACGTAAGGGCCAGTGCTGCTGTCTCGCCCGCCCCAGGCTCCCAAGCCAATCATGCGGTTAAATTCATCCCAATCGCCCCAGGCATTGTTGGCCGCATGCACTACGACGAAACCACCGCCGTCTTTTAAGTACTGCTCAAACCTACGTTCGGTTTCGGCTGGCCACCGGGGTGAGGAAGCCCCCAAATTGGAAACAACCACATCGTATTGACTGAAGTCCAGCGAAAAGTCTGATGTTTTTACCGGATCGGGCGATATACCGTAGGCAGTAGAATCCATCGGATACACCTCGATGTAACCATCATAAGGCACGGGACGGGTCTCGTTGTATTTGATGCCCAGCCAGACCGAATCCATCCGGTGAATCTCTACTTCAAACAGGCCAGTCTGCTCCAGATAATCCTGCATCATCATAGTGGTTTTGGGCCATATGTAGTGATTATTTTGTCCGTCAATAATCAGAGCTTTAAGTTTAGTAGAAGATGAGGTCTGAGTTTCTGATTTCTGGGTTTCGCCGCATGCGGAAGCTAGAAGGAATAATGCAATTATCCAGTACGATTTGAACATAGTAGTAGGTTTGATTTTGCGAACGAAGTTAGATATTTCTAAGAAATAAAAAATCGGTTTATAACCTTATGATCGAAATCCTCAGCAGTTTCCGGGTATCTTCTTGTAGATTAAAAGTTATATGTAGTTTGTACTGGCAGAAAAAAACAATCGGGTACATGGTATCGTTGAATTCTTCGCCCGCTGTAAACGGTGTGGCTATGTGCAGTAGCGACCCGCAGGGCGCTATTGCTTATAGGTGTTATTGTGTATAGTTTTTTATCTTTTCCATTTACAAATTGATCTTTTGGTCAAACGATTTAGTTCATTTTATATTTCTCCCTGTACTGCGTAGGACTGATGCCTTCTTTCTTTTTGAATAGTCTTGAAAAGTAAGGTGGGTATTCAAAGCCCAATTCGTAAGCTACTTCGGAAATGGTTTTGCTGGGGTTCAACAGAATATTCTTGGCCTCGTCAATCAGGTACAGATGCAAATGATCAGTTGTGGCTTTTCCTGTTTCTTTTTTAAGTGTATCGCTCAAGTATCGCTGCGAAACCGACAACTTGTCCGCAATTTGCTCGATGCTTGGGATTCCATTTTCCTGCAATTGTCCCGAATCAAAATAGTCTTCTAGCTGCTGATTAAAGCGCTCCAGCAAGTCATTAGAAAGTTCTACTCGATTAATGAACTGCCTTTCGTAAAAGCGATGAGCATACTTGAAAAGGGTGCTTAGATGAGAAATGATGATGTCTTTGCTAAAGGAATCGGGATTGTTTTGGTATTCAAGGTCGATATTCTCTACAGTCAACTCGATTTGTCTTTCTTCTTTGGGTGAAAGATGTAGGGCTTCATTGGCAGAGTACGAAAAGAATCCATATTTCTTTATCTGATGGGCCAATTCTGTTCCTTTCAGAAAATCTTCATGAAAGTTTATAGAAAAGCTTTTTTGCTCAAAGACAATGCTTTTATCCCACTGAATCACCTGCCTTGGTGCGATGAAAAACAAGGCACCATTGGTAAAGTCGTATTTGGTGCGCCCATAGGTTAAATCTCCCTTTACAATTTTCTTGAAGCTAATGGAATAGCAATTGTTGGTAATGGGCGGTGAGCTTTCTTTTGGGCAAGGCAGAAAGCCTTCACCCATGGCGGTATACATACTGAACAGGGGGTGTTCAGGGCGCGGAAGCCCCAGGTAATCTAAATAAGATGATAAGGTTTTGAAATGCTGCATCTTAATTTTTCAATTCTTGTTTTGTCTTCAGTAATTGCTTGTTGTAATCGTCAATTCGGGCGTGAGCCAAGCCGTCAACTAGCAAAATGACCACCAACATAGCAATGATAGAAATCATACTCGCACGCCATATGGGTGTGTTCACAAAAAGAATAACCAAGCCGCAAGCCACAATAATGAGCGGAATGGCCGTAAAAACAATGGTTTTATATTCCTTTAAGGTGGCTTCAGCACGCTCCAACTCTGATGCTACAAATGCCGAAGCATCGCTATTGTAGGCTGTTTCAAACTGTGTAATTCTTGCTTTGTTGGTAAAGAACAACCCGAAACCTGTGGCCATCAAAAAGGCCCCAGTTACCAACATAGGGATGATATAGGCTCTCGCTAAATCGGTTTTTCCAAACTGCCAAAACCCGAAGCTTACTAAAACAAATGCAATTCCGATAACGATAAAGAAAGAGGTTGAAACGAGTTCGGCTTTCGCCCAATCTGTTGCTACTTTTAGTATATCCATGACTTTGTGCTTTAAGATTATCTAAATTATAAGTTCCACTTCAAACCAGTGGCCTTTTCTGATACTGTCCACAACTTCTCAGCTACAGCTTTATCTTTTGCGTGTGGTTCTAGTTTGCATTCGCCAACTGAGCCAGTCCAATAGTTTCTTCCTGTAGGGCCATAAAAGCCGCTTTGATCTAACTCTGGTTCTGTGGCACACATCAATTCTGGATACGAACCTTTTTCAGCCGATTGCACCATGGGGGACAACTTCATGATTTGCCAAACGAAGCGCGTTATTAAGCTACCGCTGGTTTTGATCAATGATGTTCTAGAAGCACCCGGGTGACAGGCATATACTTTTATATCTGTCTTACCAGCCTTTTCCAATCTATCTTGTAATTCATATACTGTCATTATCTGTGCTAATTTGCTCTGGCTATAGGCATCATTGCCGTTGTAGTTTTTATCCCAGTTCATGTCGTGAAATTTGATGCTTTTAAGACCTAAATTATACCCCATACTACCTACAGTCACAATCCGTCCTTTGGATTTTTCAATCAGTGGAAACAGCAGAGCTTGTAGTGTGAAATGACCATAGTGGTTTACACCCAACTGACTTTCAAAGCCATCAATAGTAAGCTTCTGATTGGGCACTTGGGCAATAGCACCGTTACACATCAATGCATCAATCCGGGTTACTTTCTCAAGTACTTCTTGTGCTGCTTTTCGTACAGAAGCCTGTTCTGCCAAATCCATGAGGAGAAATGATACATCTATGTTATTACCGAGATCTTTTTTTAAAGCCGCAATTACTTCCTCTGATTTTTTTTGGTTACGGTTTAACATTACCACTTTTGCCCCCTTGGACAGAAGTATCCGTGTCGCTTCAAACCCTGTACCGCTTGTAGTACCTGTTATTACGTATGTTTTACCCTGTAGAGAACCGATTCTTTCAGGTGTCCAGCCTTGTTTTCCAAATTGGTCTTTAGTACCCATCTTTACTTATTTTTTGTTTTAAAAGAATAAGATAAAGGTCAGTACAATAATGCAAAGTGGTCTTATACGCAATTTCGAAAGGTGTATACTTTTTGGTTTTCTTCAGTTACACACAACAGTTGAATAACCGTTCCGGTGTGTTTAGTTGTCACATAGTCGCTAAACCAGACTGCTAGCCACTTTACCAATCCGTATCACAAGATAACTTACGAAATAATAAACCCTTATTCCAAATTCTGAAAAAATTCTACTAAACGGACAGGTTTTAGTATATATACAGGCAAAAACCTGCCAATGTAGCTAACATTAGCACTGTGTCGGAATGTGGCTTATTTACTGAAAAGTGATAATACACCTAGTGTCAACAGTCAGAACATCCGTAGCTTAAATATGTACCCGGTTCATCAGTTTACTGAAGTTGGTAGAATCTATCCGTAGGTAGGAGGCTA
>CAKZYJ010000356.1 GCA_937884755.1 uncultured Flammeovirgaceae bacterium | reverse complement strand
TGACAATTAGCTGATGCTATCCTCCATCGCACTACTAGTACTAGCACTAAATACCCCTACCTCTAGCTATTGATTGCTACTATATTCATGACGACCTTAGCGTTTCTTAGATTAAGTCTAAATAAACATAATGCCCTCTACTACTACTCACCTACTAACGTTCTCGCTACTATTCTTGGTTCAACTAGTATGTGCCCAAACGGCTATCATTCAAGGAAATGTCGTTGACCCTCAGAATGAAGCTATGCCCGGTATTACCGTGATGCTGGATAACGACCTAGGTGTTGCCACGGACGTATCGGGTAACTTTATCTTGCGTGATATTTCCCCCGGTAAGCATACGCTAGCTGTTTCTGGGGTAGGATATGCCTCTCAGGCTCAAACAGTACGCCTTGCGGCTGATCAAACTCTTCGTATAGCGATTCAACTAGAAGAAGGTCGCACTGAGATGGATGAAATCATTATCCAGGGTAAGTCCGAAGCTCAAGAACGGCGCGAGCAACCAATCAAGATAGAAGTGATTAATACCGAAAAATTGCAGGCTCAGTCTACTAGCCTTCCTCAGATTATCAACCAAACGGCGGGAGTGAGAGTGAGGCAAACTGCCGGGGTTGGCAGTGGCACCACCATCAATATCAACGGACTTCAGGGAAGAGCCATCCGCTACTTTCGGGATGATATTCCACTAGACTATCTAGGACAGGCTTACGAACTTAGCTTAGTGCCTATTGGGCAATTAGGGGGCATTGAGATTTATAAGGGAATATTGCCCGCGAAGCTCGGGGCAGATGCCCTGGGCGGGGCTATCAATTTTACTACGCGCGAGTTCTACGAAAATCAGCTTGATTTATCTTACGGCTACGGTTCGTTCAATACTCATCAAGCAAACCTAGCAGGATATTGGAACATACCCAACAGCAAATTTTTTACACAAGTTTCGTCCTACTACGTCTATTCCGATAACGATTACGAGATAGATGTGGAAGTAATAGATGAGGAGACCCAGACGCTAAGACCAGCGGTAGTAGAGCGTTTTCACGATGGTGTTGAATCTTCCTTTATTGAAGCTAAAGCCGGACTGAAAGATCATAAAATAGCGGACTTATTAGAAATAGGCTATGCCCGCTTTGATATGAATAAGGAGAACCAGCATGGCTTTAATATTCTACGCCCTTTTGGAGAAGTTCACTACGAAGAACATTTCAATGCCTTTACTACCCGGTACAAAAAAGAGATTGGAAATCTGAGTATTGACCTATTTGGAGCCTGGAGTCAAAAAAACACTTTACTTGCCGATACCAGTAGCCGACGGTACGATTGGTTCGGAAATGTAACGGTAGTCGGAGGAACCAACGGAGGTGAAGCCGATGATGATAACAAATCATTACTCAACCTCAATTTTGACCATGCTATCGGTCGAGTATTTCTTTCCTACCAGCTTGGCTCATCCGTCTTATCGTTCAACCACAATATTGTAAGCCAAACTCGGACTGGAAGCGACCCTCTCGGTTACACGGTTCCCATTGGTGATGAGGATATTGATCCCTTTTCTGTACCAGCCGATTATCTCAAAAATATCAGTGGCTTGCAGCTAACCAATACTTTTCTGGGTGATCGCATTACCCACTTGATTACCGCGAAGCGATACGCTATTACGACTAGTTCCCTCAGCCGAACTTCCTTTGAAGATTTTACGCCCGACCTGACCAACGAAAGCTATGGGTTTGGTTCATCGCTGAAGTACAGCTTTTCGGATAATCGCTTCATAAGACTGTCGTATGAGAAAGCCACCCGTATCCCTGAACCGGAAGAATACTTTGGCGACGGACGTTTTATTGTCGGTAACAATGACCTGAAGCCAGAAAGAAGTGATAATATCAATATGGGTCTTTACACCCATCTAGACCAATCTGAAAATATCTTTCTGGATATTAACGCTTTTTACCGATACGTAGATAATCAGATTATTCTACAGCCCATCTGGCTAATTCTTTCCCAATATCAGAATAAGGATGTGGCTACCGTAAAAGGCATTGAAACTAGCCTAAAAGCCAACTTTTTAAATAGACTTAAAGCGAATCTAAGTATCACGTATCAGGATGCCCGAAGAATCAAGATTGAAGCCCGTGATCAGCAAGTAATGGAAGGGGCACGATTGCCCTTCCAGCCGTATTTCTTTACGAACCTAAACGTTAACTACGACCACCCTAACCTCTTTGCTGATGGCGATAGAGCCAGTATTTATCTTAACCATAGCTTCATTGAAAAATACGTGTACATCATGATTCCTCAAAATCAGGAACCGGGACTTTTTGAGAATCTCGAGAACTCAACCCTAACTAACCTAGAAGACCTAATTATACCTACCCAGAATATTGTTGACCTGGGATTATCCTACAAATGGCATAACCGCCCGTTCTGGATTAATGCTGAAATCAATAATCTGACCAATGCCCGAGCCTTTGACAACTTCCGAATTCAAAAAGCACCCCGAAACTTCCGGGTTAAACTACGTTACGTACTTTCTAAAAACTAAAATTCAAATACACTTACTATAACCATGAAAAAGTTACTACTACTCTCAAACGTATTGCTTATCAGTATCATAATCTTATCAGCTTGCTCGAGCGACAATGATGATCCCCAACCTGAACTAACGGCTTCCAATAATTTTGTACTATCCATGATTACGGATGTCAGTAATAGCAGTGGGGTGCTAATCCCTTTTGACTCCTTACCTGGCAATGAGGTGAACCCCGCCAACGTCGGTGGCTTATCTTATGGATCGGTGCGATCAGCCGGATATGCCTACGGTAATGCTATTTTTGAAAATAACAACCCTGCCGGAGACCCTGGTATCCAAAAACTGAAGGTTTCAGAAAGCGGACAGCTTGTAGAAGAAGGCTTTATCGCTAATGCGGTAATTAGCACCGTTAAAAACGACAGTGAAGGTTACTACTGGAACCCTAACCTAAACAGCAAAGCCATTCAGACTTTCAATCCTACGACGATGGAACGTACCGGGGAAATTGATCTGAGTGCCCAGCTTGATCCTTACATCACAGATTCGGTTACCGCCATAAGCTTCAACTGGTTTATGGAAGTGGCTGGTGACAAACTGTATACAATGGTCTCGTTTGAAGATGCTAATGCCGTACCCGTTTACGATTCATCGTTCGTAGCAGTAATTAATACTAACACCAACCAGTTTGAAGAGATGGCGATCCACCCTGAGTTCTTTATGTTTGGTTATTTTGGTCAGCCCAACATAGAATACACCGGGCTAGGTAGCGATGGTTACCTATATATGGCCGCTTGGGGAGGCCGGAATTTTGAAATTAAAGGCACGATTATGAGAATCAGAGCGGGGGAAACCTCGTTTGATACTGGTTTTGAGATCAAGTTAGACGATTATGTGGGCGGGCCAGCCATGATGTATGGTGGTTCTTGCTACTACAACGGAAAACTATATCTTAGAATGAAAGAAACTCCGGTAGAGCCCGACTTTAGTAATTTCAATACCGTTCCTGACATTTATCCCTACGAGATAGACGTGGCTACGGGTACAGCCACCAAGATTGAGGGCGCTCCCGGAAGTAACCACAACTCTATTCACGGTCCTTTCTTGTATAATGAGAGGATTTACTTCCCTGCCAGTAACCCAGATTATCAGGGCTACTTTGCGTATGACCCAGCCACAGATGAAGGGGCGGAAGAGATATTTACTATTACCTCCGGAATACCCTCTCAGATTTATATTCTGGAGGAATAAAATTTGACAGATAATGACCACCAAAAAACTGGTACGTACTGTGCATCTTTGGCTGGTGCTAAGCTCCGGCCTCGTGGTTTGCCTTCTTTGTATCTCGGGCACACTCTTTGTGTTTGCCGAGGAGATTATGCATGCTTACAACAAAGAGCATCTTTATGTAGAAACTCAAGCAGAACATCAATCAGTGGAGCGCCAATCGGTAGATGATTTGGTTGCTGCCTTCAAAACAGAGTTTCCTGATGAGCGCTACTTTTGGATTAACACGTACAATGATCCTACCCGCTCATTTGATGTGGTAAGTGGCATGATCGCTGGCGATGGACCAGAAGATATTAAACTAAAGCTTACTTTTATTAATCCCTACACTGCGGAAATCATCGGTGAGGACTTTACCTCGGCACACTTTGCTTTTGTCGTAGCTCATTTTCACAGCCAGCTAATGCTGGGGGAAGTTGGGTTATGGATTATCCGCATTGCCTCGCTGATCTTTTTGGTAGAGCTAATCTTAGGGCTGATTCTTTGGTGGCCTCGCTCTCGCAACGAAGCCCGATCCGCTTTCCAGCCTAAGTATCCGGCCTCTCGCAAGCGAATGAATCACGACTTTCACCGCGTGTACGGTTTTTACGCGGCCTGGCTATTACTCATCAGCGTGACGACTGGCTTGGTCATGTCTTTTGATTGGATAGAAAAGCCTATCGTAGCCGCTTTCGGTGGCTCTCCCGAACTAGTAGGTCAGCCAGTACCACAAGCCGACCGACAAGAGGGTCAATCTTTCGTTAGTTTACAAACCATGTACGAAGAGTTTGAGAAACTCTATCCCACTGGACATAAATTCACTTTGCATGCTCTGCGTTCGGATACTGCCACCTCTCAATTTGTGCTTATTGATCAGGACGACCGCTTTCTACACCTCTACGGAGACAACAAGGTACTAAACCGCTACACGGGTAAGCAACTAGAAAAACCATTGGTCGCTGAATTTGAGAGGAATCAAGATATTATGGAAGGCAATCTGAATATCCACATGGGTACCATCGGAGGATGGCCTACTCAGGTATTGGCTTTTCTGATAGGGTTATTTGGAGCTAGCCTACCGATTACTGGTTTCTTTATCTGGTGGGGAAGAAGGCGAAAGCGATCACAGCATCGCCATATTTTATCTACTCGAGCAAGGAGTGTAAAAGAAGCAGCTATCTAAGTAGTTTAGTCTCTAAGAAAGTGGTTCAGATACGTTAGATGCGGTAGACGAATCATATCAGAAATATCAGCAATGGGTTTATCGGTTACTAGTAAGTATTGACGGGCAGAACCCAGTCGGTACTCGGTTATTTAAGCTTTGTACACGACTGTAAAATTTTATTATCTAAAAAATGCTTATGATCTTAGGAATTGCCAATACCATACATACAATGAGAGTAGGTAACTTTTATTCCAAAGCACCCAGTCAGGTATTTCAAGATGACATAAACCTTTAAAGTCCTACCGATAATTCCGTCCCTTTATGTAGGGGGACCCCATTACACAGGAACCATTGGGCAGTACCATAAAGAAACCTCGAATCAGTAAAAGCAGTGCTACAGTACTTCCCATAATAAGTGATACAATTTCTTCGGCAAGAGAAAAGATAAGGGTCGCTATTACGACCAGGGTTATTGCCGCCATAAAATAACCAGAGGTGGGGCTGATTTCGTGCTCATTTTTCATAGTTTGGTATATTAAAGTGATATTATTTTAATATCATTACGATAGATAAGAAAAAAGGTTAGAAAAATCAGCTTTCCTCTATTGCAAATTTTAGGAGAGAGTGGAAAAAAGAAAAGGCCAGGCTCATCTGGAGCCTGACCTTCACATAAATGGAAAAATTAACTTTATTGAGTTACAATCAACTTAGTAGTTTCCTGCCAACCCGTAG
>CAKZYJ010000355.1 GCA_937884755.1 uncultured Flammeovirgaceae bacterium | reverse complement strand
GATGATCCTATGTACGAGTTGTCAGCGTTTCAAGGTAGGCAAAAATGGCAATACTAATATAAGCATCTTCTTCATGTTCTGATGGCGAATTTTATCCGACCTACGTAGCCCGGCCTGGATGGTACGTATCGTTGCCAGACCTCTATATTAATCCCCATTTCACACTTTTGTTATGGGTCGGTAAATGAGGCAGAGATGTAAATAGTTCTGAAAGTGCTGTTGTCTTTTCTTACTTTTTATGGCTCTAAGAAACTCATTCATCTTTTAGATTGTCCACAGGGTTTGCCTGGGCAGCCTTGAGCGTTTGAACCCCCGAAGCAAAAATCACCAACATAACAACGACAAGTAAGGGTAAAATATACACCCATCCAGTGAGCTCTATTTGGGATGGATAGTTCTGTAACCATCGATGGGCACTGAAATAAATGATGGGAAAAGAAAGTAGGGTCGCTAGTAGAACTAATTTAAAGTAATCTTTTGAGAGCATAGTAATTAGACTGGATACACTCGCTCCTAAAACTTTGCGAATGCTGATTTCCTTACTTCTCAACTGCGTTTCAAAAAATGACAACCCTAAAATACCTAGGCAAGCGATGAGTATGGCTGTTCCGGCGAACATGCCAAATATTCTACCAAATTGCCGTTCTGACTTGAATTGTTGATCATAATACTGATCAAGAAAGAAAAAATCAAAAGGCTTATCAGGAAATAGCTCTTTCCAGCTTTTCTCTATGTCAGCCAGGGCGATACGCGGATTACTACCGGCATGTAATTTTATGGAGTAATAGACCTGCTGAAATGAATCATGGTTCAGGTAAAATATGGTTGGATATACTTCCTTCTTTACCGCTTCATGATGGTAGTCTTCTACAATGCCCACGATTTTATATTGCTGCTCTTCCTCATTTTGCCAGCCCCAAATAGAATAATGAACTACCTGATCTAAGGCTTCTTCTGGAGAATTGAAGCCCAAAGCATACGCAGCGCTTTCGTTTAGAATCAGCGTCTTCCAGTTTTCATCTTCACTATTTTCTTTAGAAAAATTTCTTCCCGCTTTGAGTGTTAACCCATAAAATGGGATAAAGCTATCGTTTATAAAAAGACATTTGTAACGGGTTGGATCATAAGGGTCATCGGTATTTCTCTTGAGTAAATCAACGTGCGTAAATCCTATTTCTGTACCCGGTATGGCCGACGAACTAGACAGCATTTGTACCGAAGGGTGCTGAAGCAGCGTATGCTCAAGGGTTTTATATTCTTGATGCTTCTCCTCAAGCTCCTGACCTGAATAGGAGGTGGGGTTTCTGATGGTAATCACTTCATCTATATCAATATTCTTATTTGACAACTGCATATACTCAACCTGTTTATACACTACAAATAAAAAGGCCAGTAGCACCACGGAAGACACAAATTGCACAGTTATTAATGATTTACGAATGACCTTTCCCTTACTTGAACTCGTGAAGTTTCCTTTTATAGATGCGATAGGGTCAATTTTTAGAAGGAACAACGCGGGATAAATACCCACTAGAATTGAACCAGCAACAAACAAGGAAAAAGCACTCACCCATATAGTCGGTGTTGTCCATTGTATGTTACTAATTGGAATACCGGTGAGAAAACTGAAATGAGGAAGTATCAGTTGAAGAAATGCCCAGGCAATTACTCCTGATAGTACAGTAATACAAAAATATTCCGCCAGGAATTGCATGGCAAGCGCTCTTTTATCTGAACCAACAATTCGCCTGATGCCTATTTCTTTCGCTCTTGTGGTAAATCGTGCGGTTTCAAAGTTAACATAGTTGATCCAGGCAATCACTAAGATGATGAATCCTATGAGCGATAAAATATACACCAATGTTATACTCCCATTGGCTTCCAATTCATCTTTCAAATCAGATCGAAGGTGAATATTCCTGATCGGCTGAAGAAAGACTTGGGTGCCCTTCGTTGTTGGATAGGTACTTTCCACGCGCTTCATTAACGCATTCAGCCGCTGTTCAACCAGAAACCGATCTTCGTTATTTCTCAGTGTAATGTAGGTGTACATGTGTGGGACACTCCAATAATTTTCCGATAACGCCCAATCCTCATCTTCGTAGGCAATAAAATCTGCATGGAAGTGCGCATTCTCAGGAATATCTTTAAAAATACCGGTAACAATATACCCCACATCGTCGCCATCATCATCCATCCGCGTCAATCGTTTATTGATAGGGTCTTCCTGACCAAATATTTTCTTGGCCTTGGTTTCAGAGAGCATGATGTTGTGGGGGTCACTAAGGATAGTGCGGGCATCTCCTCTGAGCAGTAAGGATGGAAATACCTTGAAGAAATTGGTATCGGCATGAATTACCCCTCCCAATTCATTGTAAACTCTCCCATCATAAGAGAATAGGAGGCCCGTATTGGCAGGAATCTTAGAAAAACCCGTATAGCTTTCAATCGCTTGAAACTGATCCTTCATGAGGCTCCTCAAGCCAACGTAATTCTTCGCTGACGTATTTTTAAGCCCACCATTTTCATATTGAGAGTAGCCAACCCGATAAATCTGATTTTTATTCTCATGGAATTGGTCATAGCTTAATTCAAAGCTCACATACTGTAGAATCAGTAAAAAAGCAGTGAGGCCAATGGCCAATCCTACGACGTTGATCAACGTGAAGAATTTACTTCTCATAAGGTGGCGGTAGGCGACTTTGATATACGTACTTACCATATGCTGTAGGATGTTAAAATCTGAATAAAGTGCGCATTATCCGATACCGATGCATTGGGCGGCATTTCTTGAGCCGTTCCACTGGGGGAAACGGGCGCTTTATTTTTCTATATCTTTCGTACATAGCATCTAGTGCTAATCTAGCGAATTCTCACGCTTATTGAAAGGGCGACTCGCTACATAGGTATATCGTTCAGACGTTTTACAGTTCCACTGGGGCAGTCCCACTGCGGCAGTCCCACTGGAGCCAGATAAGAATCAAATACAGGAAGCTTTTGATGAAAAATTCGTGGTATGAATACGTGAAGGTGCACAATTCATACGCAATAGAATACGTTACGTAATACCATCGTCTTTAGCATAATTTAGACAATAAGCATCTGAACACAATTACATTATGTAACGGGTATGAGACGGATTCATTTTACGAGTAACCTTGACCACTTTGCTATGTTTGTTTTGTTAATGGTTCTTTTCCAGGGGTGTGCTCCTACATTATCACCCTACGAAAATGGACCGGTAATGAGTCAAAAAAATATTAGAAAAACATTTCAACCAATCCTTCAATTTATGGACTATAACTCGGGGATGTCATTTGCTGATGTTGGCGCAGGGTCGGGAGCTTTGACCGTTATGATGGCCTCATTGATGGATAGCTCCACCATTTATATTCAGGATATTGACACGACCGTACTGCAAGCCAATAATGTTAACAACATTATTGATTTTTACTCAAAACAAAGTCAACAAGATCTCAGAGCGAAAAACAAATTTCACACCACAATCGGAGGCCTCTACCAGTCCAACCTACCCGATTCTACCTTCGACCTGATTTACAGTAATGGGACTGTGCATGTTTTTAATTCACTGGATTCTATGGCCGTTGACCTGGGAAGGAAATTAACATCAGATGGTGTCTTATTTCTCAGAGATAGTTTTAGGAACGATCATGGGGAAGGGGATTATTGTTCCGATCCCACATGTGCCAAGCCGTTGCTTTCCATTGAGGAGTTTTTGATGATAATGAAAAGAAATGGTTTCCAGGTAGTAAAACAGGCACCTGACATGAGTGGATATCCGGTTTTTGGATTCGCATTAACCCCATGATTTTTTTGAACCATTAAAAAGAAGACTATTCGTGACGGCAGGTTGCTTCAACCAGGATACATGGGTCATGCCTGATGCTGGATCAGGCTCCAACAAACTATCTAATAGTGCTTTCCGTTGAGGGGTGGGCAATTTAGTGAATCAGGAATGAGGTTCTTAACAAGCCATACTTCTTGCTGTGGTTGCCATTCTCCCTAATGCGGTGATACCTGGCCATTGCTATAGCCATACTATCGTACTATACTATTCGTTAGCGTTTATTAAAGCTGAGTCAGTAGTTTTGCCGACCTACCTCTTATAGCTTGTATAGACAGGGATATGTTAGTTTTATGGTGACTGGCTGCTTTCATCTACCGTATCTCTTAACACGATCTTGAAACTAAGGCCTATTATGAAAAAGTTTTGTATCTTATTTCTGCTATTCCAATTCATCTACGCTGGGGGCTTTACCCAAGAGAAAGATCAGCATATGACGTCCGATATAGTAACGGCACCAGAAAACTGGGGAAGAGAATCATTTGACTTACCCCCATCTTTTGTACCTGACTTCGGTTTTACTGGACTAGAAGAGGTTCGGTTTGCTCCTGGATGGGACGATTCGACTAATGCACAGTTTTGGACCTATACGTTCGCATGGTACTTAGATGGTGATATCAACTTGACAAAGCAACATCTGACAAATCTGCTAGAGGATTATTTTAATGGATTAACAAAAACTGTTGGTCGTAATAATAGAATAGAGCAAGAGAAAATAATTCCTGCTAATGCTCAATTTACTAGGACGGATACATCGGTCTATCAACATGCTTTTGAAGGTACCGTTGAGCTGTTTGATGTTTTTTTTTCTCACCATTTAATCAAGCTACGGATAAAGGTTAAAGAAAACTATTGTTCAGAAATAGATAAGCACCTGATCGTGTTTTCTCTTTCGCCGAAAGAATTTCATGACGAAGTTTGGAGAATATTCGATGATGTGGCATCACCCAAGGATTGTCAAGCATTACAGCAGGCCACCCGCGCTCACTAATCCTTAGGAGTTGCCTCGCCTAATAGTACTATCTTTCACCTATTAACACTAAAACTCCAATATTCAATGTTTCGTAGATTCCTCATCTTGGCG
>CAKZYJ010000354.1 GCA_937884755.1 uncultured Flammeovirgaceae bacterium | reverse complement strand
ACACTTTCCGGGTAAAGCGAAGAATGTCATTTTTCTGCATATGGCGGGTGCTCCTTCCCAACTGGAGCTATTTGATTATAAGCCAGTGCTAAACCAGTTAGACGGAAAAGATTGCCCGCAGTCGCTGCTGGAAGGGAAGAAGTTTGCTTTTATTCAGGGTGTTCCGCAGATGCTGGGGACGCAGGCAAAATTCAAGCAGCACGGGCAGTCGGGGGCTTACGTATCGGACTACTTGCCGCATTTCTCCCAGATGGTAGATGAGGTAACTTTTCTGAAGGCGGTGCATACTGATGAATTTAATCATGCTCCGGCTCAGCTATTCATGCATACCGGATCGCCCCGCCTAGGTCGACCCAGTATGGGTTCGTGGATTACCTACGGTTTGGGGTCCGATAATCAGAACTTGCCCAGTTTTGTGGTGCTGGTTTCCGGCTCTGAACCCAGTGCCGGCAAAAGCGTGTGGGGCAGTGGCTTCCTGCCTACGGTATATCAGGGAGTGCAGTGTCGCTCCAAAGGTGATCCAGTACTCTATCTATCCAATCCCAGCGAGGTTGATCCGTACTTGCGGAAGCGATCAATTGACGCGATCAACGCCATTAACGAGCAGGAGTACCAGGAAGCCCAGGATCCTGAAATCCTGACCCGCATCTCCCAGTACGAGCTAGCCTACCGGATGCAGACTTCAGTGCCCGAAGTAATGAACATCAACGACGAACCTGAATGGGTACACCAAATGTACGGCACCGAACCGGGCAAGGCTTCCTTTGCCAACAATTGCCTGCTCGCTCGTCGGTTGGTAGAAAACGGTGTACGCTTTGTGCAATTGTTCGACCGCCGCTGGGATACCCACGGAGCCGGCCCTAATAACGGTGTAGATGGCGCACTTAAAAACTCCTGTAAGTCTATTGACCAAGCGATGAGTGCGCTGCTGCTGGATTTAAAGCAGCGAGGGCTGCTGGACGAAACCTTAGTAGTTTGGGGTGGTGAGTTTGGCCGCACGCCCATGATGGAAGCTCGTTCGGGGGCTGACTTTAAAGGCCGCGACCACCACGGCGATGCCTTCACTATGTGGATGGCCGGAGGCGGTATCAAAAAAGGCTTCACCCACGGAGGAACCGATGAAATCGGGTTTTCCGGCGTCAGTGGCCGGGTGCATATTCACGACTTACAGGCTACTATCTTGCATCAACTGGGCCTAGATCACGAAAAGCTCACCTACCAGTTCCAAGGTCGGGATTTCCGTCTGACCGATGTACACGGACATGTAGTGAAGGAGATTATTGCTTGATATGCAAACGGATACATGAAGAATGTCTTTCCAGTCCTACTAATAGTGTTTATTTCGTGTTCTAATTCAGATAGCCAGGAAATAGAGAGACTGTTATCAGGGCAATGGCAGTACGAACCTATTGCCTGGAAGGGAGATACTATCACCGAAATGGTTGACACCAATTTTGACCCATTTATAGAAATTAGAAGGATTGTACTAAAAACAGATTCGGGCAACTACCAATATAATTATCAGATTACTTATCCTAATGATAGTTTGATTAGCATAGAACCTTATCGAGAGAAATGGATAGCCGAATACATATTTGAGGATGAATCATCCGGCATGCTGTATCATTATACAGTAGACGAAGCGCAGGTTGGAGGCATGCACCCGAGGCTTTTCGGTGAAACTTCAGAATTCAAAATCAATAATGAAGGTAGTACTCCAAAAATAGAAATAGTGTTTGAAGTAAATAGTGACAAGTTGATAGTAGAAGAGACCATCGTGAAGTTGACTTCCGATACATTGATAACATCAAATAAAAGTGATAGTACGATCTATACCAGAGTGGACAATTTATACTGAGCAGTCTAAACTATCGTAAATACTTCAATACAAATGATATTAGTGCAATACCCTTTCATAATCTAACGAACAATGCTTCACTAATAATTGAGTAGCGTTGAAACAGTCAACACTGAAGCACAAATAATCTAATTCATTCAGGGCTTAGATACTCGCTTAAATCAACTACTGAAAAATCGCGAGATGCAGTAAACAGATCTTTCAGGGTATGAATGTGGGAGCTACCGTAGATTACCAGTAGGCGGTCGCCTTCTTCGGCAATTCGTTGAATATTGGCAAATATCCTGACGTTCCGATTGTACCAACGAGGAAACCACAGATCGGCTCCCACTGGCTTTTTCTGGGTTCCTACCGAAGTGTACAACAGATACTGACCATGATCGCGTTGTTGGGTTTCTTCCGAATTGATAAGCAGTAGGTAATCCTGTAAGCTCAGCGCTTTTTGCAGCGAATCCATAAAATTCAGATAATTTCCGTAGGTGTCTTTCCAATGTTGTTCTTTTTGGGTAAAGGCGGAGCCAAATTCCTGTATATCTTCTTCCGCTACGGTTAAATCCGGAATGGGAGCGTCTACCGCGTAAACCGTATCGTGCTGCAAGCGGCTAGCCAGCCGAAATCCAAGCTGTACAATTTCGTTACGATCATGGAATTAAAATGAATGCATTAAAGGCTGAATT
>CAKZYJ010000353.1 GCA_937884755.1 uncultured Flammeovirgaceae bacterium | reverse complement strand
GAGCGTATTATAAAGTATAACGAATGCCCAAAACCATCATAGATGCTAATAAAAGCATACTATCACTTGACCTAAAAGAATTATTTCAATATAAAGATCTATTTTACACTCTTTCGTACCGCGATTTTAGGGTAAGATACGCTCAAACCTTTTTAGGATTCTTCTGGGCATTTATTCAACCATTCATGACGTTGGTGGTGTTTGCCTTAGTATTTAGCCGGGGTTTACAACTGGATACGGGTGATGTTCCCTACGTACTATTTGCTTCTTGTGGTTTAGCGGCCTGGACATACTTCTCTACCGTGATGAGCCAGGCAGGAATCTCTATTGTTGGAGCGCAGGAAATGGTACAGAAAGTTTACTTTCCCCGGTTAGTTATCCCTCTTTCCAAAGCTATGGTAGGTCTGATTGATTTCGGTATTGCTCTACTAGTAATTTTGGGGGTGATGATTTTCTATCGATTTCCCCCTTCCCCTAATATTATATTTTTTCCAATTTTTGTAGGATTGGCAATCGTAGCATCGCTAGGAGTTGGTGTTTGGTTAAGCGCATTAACTATTCGGTTTCGCGATTTACATAATATCGTTCCCTTCTTAGTTCGCTTCGGGATGTTCCTTACCCCAGTGGCGTACCCATCCAGTTTATTGCTTGATCGTATTCCTGAGTGGGCTCTGATCGTGTATTATCTGAATCCCATTGCAGGAATCATCGATGGTTTTCGGTGGAGCATCTTAGGAACTGCCCCCCCCAATACAATGGCTTATATTTCGTTCGGAGTAGTAATTTTGTTATTTATCAGTTCATTGTTTTACTTTAAGAAAGTAGAACGTACCATTGCGGATATTGTGTAGGTATGAGTGATGTAGCTATATCAGTTGAAAATATATCAAAGCGTTACCTAATTGGAGACACCTCCAGCGGTAGTATACGAGAGGCTCTAGCTGGATTTTTCTCTAATCGGGGTTCGCAAAAGACTGAGGAGTTTTGGGCATTGAAAGATATTTCCTTTGAAGTAAAACGAGGGGAGGCCATCGGAATTATTGGTAAAAATGGAGCTGGAAAGAGTACTCTACTTAAAGTGCTATCCCGCATTACTGAACCTACTACTGGGCGAATTGCCATTGATGGACGGGTTTCGTCACTACTAGAAGTAGGCACTGGATTTCACCCCGAACTAACCGGGCGGGAAAACGTCTTCCTTAATGGTACGATCCTGGGAATGTCCCGGACTGAGGTAAAGGCAAAATTTGATGAGATCGTAGACTTCAGCGGCGTAGAAAAATTCCTGGATACCCCTGTCAAGCGCTACTCATCCGGTATGAAAGTGCGGCTAGCTTTTGCAGTAGCCGCCCATCTAGAACCTGAAATACTTATCATTGATGAAGTACTCGCTGTAGGCGATGCCGAATTTCAGAAAAAATGCTTAGGTAAAATGGAAGATGTGACTGGAGAGGGGCGTACAGTGTTATTCGTAAGCCATAATATGGCTGCAGTTAAAGCTCTATGCTCAAGAGCAATATTAATTAAGCAAGGGCAAGTCGTTACCGCTGGGGAAATAGAAAGTGTAATTGCTTCTTACTTGAGAAGCGATAATAGTAAGGCTGCTCATACAACCTCCGGCTTATATGATTTGAGGAAAAGGGAAAAGACTGATTCCAAGGTGGGGCATTTAATCGTAGAAGAATTGAGACTATTGAATAGTGAGGGAAAGATCACAGATACTTTTCTTATGGGAGAGCAGTTGAAATTGATTATAAGCATGGCTGGGTTTTCTAGTTTCAAAGGGGCAAATGTTGGTGTTATATTCAAGACTTTATCTGATCAATGGATCACAAGTTTTACGACAAAGATGAAACCTTTGATTACTGATGAAACTAGGGATTTTCATGAAGATATAACCCTCACAATACCAAGGCTACCTTTTACGGCAGGAGAAGCATTTATTGATATAAGTATATCTCAGCCGGGCGTAGGAAGGTTAGATCATGTGGAGCGAGCGGCAAGAATACGTATAGAAGGCAACGACGTATATGAAAGCGGAACATTGGTAGACCGATACTTTGGGCTTGTATATATAGATGGTGAGTGGGGAGTAGAAAGAACGTATAGTGTGCAATAAAGTACTATAGTTTGTACAAGTTTTTCAAGAGAGTATACTTCTTCTGTATAGTATTATTTAGATTTCCTAGAGGTGTAATAATAGAAGGGGATCCTCGCAAGATACATTTAGGATCAAATGTATTACTTGAGCCTGGTTCAATTTTGAATGTGAAATATGGTGGTAGCATTAGTGTAGGGAATAATTTCCAGCTCTTCAGAGGTGCTATGTTAGCAACCTATGGAGGTAATATAGAGATTGGTAATTTCTGTAGTGTTAACCCTTATACAATTATATATGGGCACGGTGGGGTCATTATAAAAAACTACGTTCGGATAGCTGCTCACTCAGTTATTGTTCCAGCTAATCATATTTTCTCTAACCAGAGTATTCCTATTCATCAGCAGGGCTTAAGCACTAAAGGTATTACAATTGAAAGTGATGTTTGGATTGGCGCAGGCGTGAAAGTCTTAGATGGTGTAATCATTCATCAGGGTGTGGTTGTGGCTGCCGGTGCAGTCGTAAATCAGAGTTTACCTCCATTTACAGTATGCGGAGGAGTGCCTTGCAAAGTTATAAAGAGAAGATAGTCATGTTAGCTTTATTAAAAAAGATATATAGGTATGTTGCAAACCCTACTTTCAGAAGGCAGAAAAACGAATATAGACGAATCAAAAGAATTCCAAGGTTTACTCCATTCACCACCTCTATTTTAGGAAAGCAAGTCCATGCTATTGACTCACCCTCTTTTCTATATATGTACAGGGAAATATTTCGTAATGAGATATACAGATTTACATGTGAAAGTACAAGTCCTCTAATACTTGATTGTGGGGGTAATATTGGAATGAGCACGATTTATTTTAAGACTCTATATCCTGCTGCGAGAATTATTACTTTCGAGCCTGACCAAGAAGTGGTAAAAATATTAAAGAAAAATATTAAAGCTCATGACCTCGACAAGGTTAGAGTTATAGAGAAAGGTGTATGGAAAGAAAAGACTGAGTTAGATTTTATTATAAGTGGCTCAGATGGCAGTAGTATCGTTACGGATAAGCCTGGTATAAGTAAATCTACAATACAAACAGTAAGACTAAGAGACTATATTCAGTCAGAAGAGAAGGTCGATTTCCTCAAAATTGATATTGAGGGAGCAGAAACAGATGTAATTCTTGATTGCCAAGATATTCTTTATCGGATCGATCATATATTTGTAGAGTATCACTCTTTTGTGAATCATGTCCAAACATTAGATATCATTGTCACTATTCTGAAAAATAATGGGTTTCGAGTGCATATTCATACTGGGTTGACATCGGCTCAACCTTTTTATCACAGACGAACGCGACTAGGGCAGGATTTACAGCTAAATATTTTTGCCTATAAGGACAGCAATTAAAATGTATGTTGGAAACGATAACGGGGAAAATATATAACTTTATGGTGAATAAAATGTAAAAATTAAATATATACCTTGTCTAAGTTGTAATATATACCAAATAAAGCGATTTATAGCTTTATTTTTAGCCTGTCTAAGTCATCTAGAGGATAGCCCATAGTCACGTCAAAAATTTAAGTCAAATTTTTTACCTAAAGTGCTAGAGGTCACTACCAGGAACTTGATAGTACTGCAAAAAATTCATATCACTTCTATGAGAACCATACTCAAAAACTTACAATACCTTTTATCAAGAAGTCTTATATTTAAAGTATTTGAGAAAGGAAAAATATACCTAAAGAGCCATAGGGGTTACAATCCTATTGTGATTTATCAGATGGGAAAGGTTGGCTCTATGACTATCTACGAGACGATAAGGAAATATACTGAAAACCCTGTGTTTCATGTTCATTTTTTATCACCAAACGAAATTGAGAGAGTAAGTAAAAAATATACAAAAGCAGGGGTTGTTCGCGAACCTCATCATATGAGAGATAGTCGTTTACTATCAAATTATTTAAAAGCTTCAAGATCAATTAACTGGTATATAATAACTTTAGTAAGAGATCCTATTTCAGCTAAGATGTCTCATTTATTTCATAATCCGAAAGTACATCATCAATATCTTTTTGATGAAGAAGGAAATTTGGACGAAGAGAGAGCTTTAAATGTGACTTACAAAAGTCTAATGGATTTTAACCCTAAATCCGATTTTGTTTGCAACTGGATTAATAATGAATTTTGTACTTACCTGAGAGTAGACCTATATCAGTACCCTTTTAATAAAGAACAAGGATTTCAAATAATTGATGTAGATAAATATAAGGTTTTGGTTTTGCAGACCGAATCAATTGATAAAGCATTAGTCAATGCTTTGAAAGAGATGAAAATTATTAATGATGATATTCAGGTGATTTGGTTTATTGAAATCGATAATAAAGAATTTTCTAAAATGTATAACTTCGTTAAGAGTAACATCAAGGTTCCAGATAATAAGATTAATGAAATTTATAATAGTAAATATGTACGACATTTCTACAACGATGTATTCATTTCCAAGAAAATAGAGCAGTGGGTAAACTAAAAGATCTTATAAGGGATCTAATATGAAAATCGTGTATATGCTTCACGATGGCATGAACTATAATGGAGGGCCAGCCGTAAACGCCGTTCGTTTATTACCTGAGCTTCAGCAACGAGGCCATGAAGTGACAGCCATTGCATTATACTATGACTTTCCCTCCAATGCTAAACATCTTAAGGAGAATGGGATAAGTACGATTACTAAACAATATCCAAAATATTCAGAAGATTTGGTGCGGTGGATATTACAGAAAGTAAAATCCATTAATCCTGATGTGTTTGTTCCTAATATTATCCCGCAAGGAGGGTATGCAGCACGATGGGTTAAAGAGGCTGGTATTCCTACCATTATGACTCACCGTAGCCCTGATGGCTTTAACCGAGCTAATGCTCAAGTTTTTGCTACAGGCGATAGAAAATGGGCATGTTCAGGTTTAGTTTGTGTAAGTGAATATTTGAAGGATGAAGTACTGGCTCATAAACATGTACATCCTGAGGTTGCAGTAATACCTTCGGGCGTACCTAACAGTAATTATATCTCTGACCAATCGGGTACAAACTTACGTATTGCTTATGCTGGCAGATTAGTAGAGAAGCAAAAGCAAATTATAGCATTGATAACCTCTTTTACTGAAATAGCCCGTCATTGTCCAAAAGTAGAATTTACCATTATTGGCGATGGGAAAGAGCGTGAAAGGATAGAAAAAATAGTAAAGGAAGCGGGCTTCTCATCACGCTTTTTCTTTACCGGCCGCTTAATTGGAGACAATTATCATCAAGAGTTAGCTCGGCAACATGCTATTGTACTTATGTCTGACTATGAAGGAATTCCAGGGGCATTGATGGACGGTATGATGTGTGGACTGATACCCATTACTTTCCGCACTGAAGGCATAGAAGAACTAGTGCAAGACAAAGTAAATGGCTTCGTTATCAATAATAGGAGCCAAGCACTTTTGCATTGTATTCATCTCATTGAGGAGAACTTAGTGCTTAGAAAGAAGTTATCGCAAGAAGCGCGCAGATGTGTAGTGGGTAACTACTCTCTACCCGAAGCGGCTAGCCGCTGGGAAAGCTTATTTATATCGCTGATAGCAAAGAGTGGGAAGCGGAAACAAGTAAAAATACCAAGTATGATTCACTTACCAAACGTACCACCAGCTATTCAGCCAGGCGACCGTCGTAGAATGGATGTTATCAAATCGCCCCGTAAAATAGCTCAGGTGCTTCGGCACTACGGAGGTGAGATACGAAAAGAATGGCATCAACTGACAAAAAAGTAAATCTCCTTCCATTAAGATGATCTATAATAATGAGTTTATTGCTCCAGTACTTACCCGTAAGACAATGGATCGCTACTTTCATAGAGTAGCTATATATCAAGTGGTAGAAGAAATAACCCCTTACCTTAATGGTACTTTACTAGATGCTGGCTGTGGTCAAATGCCTTATCGGTCATTTATACTAAATAATTCAAATGTGACTGATTACGTAGGTTTAGATATAGAGACGGCGATTAACTATAGCGATGAGGTAAAGCCTGATGTTACTTGGAATGGAAAAGTTATGCCTTTTGACGATAACTCGTTTGAGTGTGTCATGGCTACTGAAGTGTTAGAACATGTGCCGGATACAATTAACTACCTAAACGAGGTTTACCGTGTTCTTAAACCTGGTGGCACATTTTTTTTTACCACTCCTTTCTTATGGCCTCTCCATGAAGTACCGCACGATGAGTATCGCTTTACTCCTTTTGCAATGAAAAGGCTACTATTAAAAGCGAACTTTAATAACGTCGAAATTCAGCCATTGGGTGGGTGGCATGCCAGCTTGGCTCAGATGTTAGGGTTGTGGCTAAAGCGAGGACCTATACCTTCTAAAAAGAGAAAAATTCTTACCATTCTTTTCTTTCCCTTCTATAAATACCTAATAAAAAAGGATCGAAAAGTTATCTATAACAGCGACATGATTACAGGCTTATGGGGTTCGGTGAGGAAATGACCACCAGCTTTTAGATAATAATAGTAGCCTAACGCCAAAGATAATATAATAAGTGATAACATATACAAGAAGTAAAATACGTAGATTCGGTAAGGTAGCCATATCTATCTTCTTTTATGTCAAGCATGTATGGATTTATCAAAAACACACCTACTATGCATCTGGCAAAACAGTAGTATATATGAACCTCTACCAAAGTGAGGGACGCTATCTCTATAATCTAGCTATGCTTTTTCATAAAGCAGGCTATCAAATATTTCTCCGACATAGATTTTCGTTCGTTGCTAGACTGGGTCAGTATAGTACTTGGCTACTAGAGTTACCAGAACGAAAGCTATACTACAGCGATCCAAAAGATTACGACTTATTAGTTACTGGCAACAACGACGTTAGTACAGATGATATTCCTACAATCGTAGTTGATTATAACTATTTTGCACTTCAAGATAGTCCAAACGTTCTGCCTGTTTCGTTCATGATGCCCCCGGGTTCGTACCGAAACTCCAATATCTATGGAAAGATGACTACCTATCAGATGCAGAAAAGGTGTATGCGGGTGCTCTTTGTCGGTAATAGTAATCCAGGTGCTTACCAAGAAGGTCAATACTACATCACCCAACTTTTTAGGAAAAACTTTCGCCCAGCTTTAATCAGCTACATCAAACAGCATTTAAACGCCAACGAGCAAACCCAACAGCACCCTAATGAACCTTCTACTACCCGTAAAATATTTTTTTTGCCTCGCATCTCAGGAGATCAGTGGCTAAATGTCTTATCTCAATCTGACTTTTTCTGTCTCCGTGTGGCGTGTACATACCTTTCAGCCATAGCATTATTGAAGCTATGGCAGTAGGAACAATACCTATTACTGAATATCATGAGCAGTTCCCCCCCCCTCTGGATCCAGAAACATGTCTGTCTTATCAAACAAAGGAAGAAGCCATAGCAGTTATCCGCAAGGATTGGCACCATTCTCATCTGAGATTAGACGTATGAGAGCTAATATAATTAGATATTATAATTTGTATCTACAACCTGAGACTTTGAAAACTAGAATAGAACAATCATCAAGTAGTAAAATTTTTGGTCATTCAATATTGAGAAACCAATCGTTGATTTGCTTGTTAGCCAGTAAAAAATCCGGTAACCAATCATGTTATGGTATACTAATATTGTCACAAAAAATCCATGAGGTTAACTTATTTCAACATCGTGTATGGAAGATAACGACCAGAATATTAACATCGCCGTGATCTCTGACTACCAAGGCGGTTATTCAGAAGGATTTATCAAGGCTCACATTGATCGTTTAGCTACCTGTGTAATCCCAGCTCATCAGCTATCCTGGAGAAGTGATCAGGTACAAACAGTCCCCGTCAGTACTGCAGGTAAAGTGAAGATGAAGATCAAGAACTTAATTCGGTACAATATTACTAATGTACTTGATAAGTATAAGGTGCAGCAAACGCTTAGCCGCTATAAAATAGATGTTGTTTTAGCAGAATACGGTCATATTGGAATACTTGCACACGCTCTACTTAAGGATACCCACATTCCATTAGTAGTTCATTTTCATGGTATTGACGCTTATCAAAAAGCGCTACTTCATCAGAGAAAACAAAAGTATCAAGAAATGTTCGCTTACAGCCGAGGAGTTATTGCTGTATCTCGAGATATGGAGCAACAATTAATTAGTTTAGGAGCACCAGCCGAAAAGGTGTTTTACAATACATATGGGGTAGATATTGATCTCTTCAATCAAACCGCCCCCTCTTTAGCAGGGCCTAATCTATTAGCGGTAGGACGTTTTGTAGATAAAAAAGCACCTTATTTGACAATACTAGCTTTCAAAAAGGTACTTCGTGCAGTGCCAGAGGCAAGGCTTACTATACTAGGCGATGGCCCACTTTGGCATGTCTGTATGACTATGGTGAGAAGTCTGAATTTAGAAAGGGCTGTACGATTACTAGGTGCAGTTGGGCAAAATGAGGTTGCCTCTCTCATGCAAAAGACTAGGGTATTTGTTCAGCACTCAATTGTTGCACAATCTGGTGACTCTGAGGGAACCCCCAATACTATCTTAGAGGCAGGGGCATCGGGTATTCCGGTGGTTAGTACAAAGCATGCTGGTATAAAAGATATTGTTCAGCACGGTGAAACGGGTTTCTTGGTAGAAGAAGGTGATATTGAGAAAATGGCGCATCATATGATTTGCTTATTACAAAATCCATCGTTGGCTGATAAAATGGGAAATGCTGCCCGTACTTATATTCGTAGCAACCACCAACTAGAAAAAAGTTTAGATAACCTGTACACGATTCTTTTACATGCAGCGAATAATAGGTAGTGTGCAATCAAATCTAATCATTCGAAAATGCGATCAGTAGTCTCCATTATTATTCCACTCTACAACCGGGTAGATTTAGTTACAGAGACCCTAGCATCACTTATTGCCCAGACGTATCCATACTGGGAAGCTATTGTGGTAGATGATGGTTCTACCGATGAATCTTATGAGACGGCTATTAATATCTCTAATAAAGATTCCCGTATAAAGGTATACAAAAGAGAAAGGTTACCTACAGGGGCATCAGTTTGTCGTAATATTGGCTTAGAGTACGCTACAGGCGAATATGTTTTTTTTTTGGACTCTGATGATCTTTTAGCACCATACTGCCTCGCGAAACGTGTGGCTATTATACATTCGTTATAAAGTGTCGATTTTGTGGTCTTCAATATGCTTCTGTTTGAGGAAGGGCTCACTGATACAAACCTGCTCTGGAATAAAGATTCTAATGAGAGCGATTTAGCCCGATTTTTAAGGACGGATGGGGTATGGTCAATTACCGGGCCTATTCATCGGAAAGTCGCGTTAGAAAGACTTGGGGGTTTCGATGAAACTATTCCTTTTTGGCAGGATGTAGAATTACATATCCGAGCTATTTGTAAAGGAGCGAACTATATAAAGAAACTTAATGAACGCCCTGATTGCTATAACAGGCGCCATCAGTTAGCATCTATTAGCCAACAAGGATTCAATACAATAGAAAAGCAGCGAGCGAAAATAGAAATATATAAAAAATTAGTAGTGTATGCTGAGAAATATCATTGTTTAAACGAACAGGTACGCACTTCTATCGTATCTTATTTGTTTGCTTGCGCCCGGCAGCTTATAGTAAATCACCAAGAGTTGACTGAAGCTGTTGAGATCTGGCAATATGCAAGCCAGAAGGGGCAGGTTAACAAGGGAATCTATATAGTTGGCAAACTTCACCTAATCTCACTATCCCAATATCAATTGCAGAATAAAAAGAATCGTGTCTACTTATTTTCAGCTAAACTACTTTCCTTTCTGTTGCCAAAACGCTATAAGCTCATCCCTATGACTATTGGTCAGGTGAAGTATTGATATGATCTCTCCTACTGTTTCCGTAATTATTCCTAACTATAATCATGCTGAATATCTTCCGCAACGTATAGAGTCTGTACTTGAGCAAACCTACCAGGATTTTGAATTAATCATTCTTGATGATTGCTCGGAAGATAGTAGTCGGGTTGTAATTGAGCAGTATGCGGCACAGTATTCAAACATCCAGACTATTTACAATACCGCTAACAGCGGAAGCCCTTTTGCCCAGTGGAATAGAGGAGTAGAGATGGCTCGCGGAAAATATGTTTGGATTGCCGAAAGTGATGATTATGCTGACCCACAATTCCTAAACACTCTTATCGAGCCATTAAATACACATTCTAATATTGGATTAGCCTATAGCCAGTCTAACATCGTTGATAATATGGGTCAAATACTAGGCACGGCTGAAGAATGGACAAATGATTTAGATCGTCAGCGTTGGAAAGTAGAATTTATTAACTCAGGTTTTGATGAATGTCGTTATTTACTCTATAAAAATACTATTCCCAATGCCAGTGCAGTCTTGTTTCGTAAATCCAACTTTTTGGAGATAGGAGGAGGCAATACTACTCTGAAAAAAGTAGGTGACTGGCTCGTTTGGATGAAAATGACTCAGGTATCAGATGTTTACTTTACCCCTCAACCTCTAAATTATTTTCGTAATCATACTCAGACTACTCGTAATATGAATAACCCGGATACAACTCTCCGTAGAATTTACGAAGAGTACTATGTAGTATCTTTTGGATTAAATCGCATATCTTTAGGGCAGAAAGAGCAAAAACAAGTTCTACAGTCTGTTTTTAATAGAATGGCAAACTTACTTCCTCTACGATTGTTTATCTCCCAGTATGTTGTGAGGTTTACTAAAATCGTGCAAGCAAACGATCCTTCTATTGGTAGTAGAGTGGCGGGCTACCTACCTACACTGTTTAAAAGAATATATTCTTTATTGTTCTATTCTAAATAAAGGTTTGAATTAAGAAGTATGTATCCGACTTTCAACAATAAATTATGAGAGAGAAATTTACCTACATAACGGCTGTTCTACTAATTTCTATCTTGTTTGGATGTGAGGATCCTTCAGAAAACATTGACAGCGGGACCATTGAGGTAGACTTTGCTATACCAAGCAGTAAAAAATCTATGAGTGGGTTTTTACACGGTATCACTTCTAGTTCCCCACCTGATTCTTTGATTGATCCTCTAGCACCAAAGTTACTGAGAAGCAGCTCACGGATCTTCTCAATCTATGATCGTAAGCTCTCGTTTGGGGCACGCCCTATTTTTATGATTACTGATCTCTGGTTCGCTTACAGTAATGGGTTCGAGACTATGCCTTACGATGATTACGATGAATACAGGGAGTTTCTTCTAGGTGTAATAGAAGATACGAGAGAACTAGACATTATATACGACATTTGGAACGAGCCCGAGCAGACCGAAGGTGACTTTGTTTTTTGGAAAGGAACCAAGGAACAGTTTTTTGAAACATTCAAAATCACTCATGATGTACTGCGTAGTGAGTTGGGTGACGACGTGATCATTTCAGGCCCTAGTACCCATTGGCGACCTGATTATTTAGATGATTTTCTAAGATTTAGTCTGG
>CAKZYJ010000352.1 GCA_937884755.1 uncultured Flammeovirgaceae bacterium | reverse complement strand
ACTCCTTTGAGCTGATGGTAGACGATGCCGTGAAGCATAACTTTAAGTACGTGGTGTTCGGCTATATGGTAGAGGGCGAGCGGGAAACGCTAGACGATTACCGAAAAGTAGCTGAGCAACTGAATATCGCGGGTGAGCTTTGCCAGAAGGCCGGTATTGATCTCTGCTACCATAACCATGCCTTTGAGTTTGAACCGATGGAGGGTCAGGTACCCTACCGTATTCTGATGGAAGAGTTTGAGCCGGGCACGGTATTCTTCGAGCTGGATGTATTCTGGGCCAGCCTGGCCGGCCACGACCCTATCGGACTGATGAAAGAGATACCCGGACGTATCAAACTACTGCACCTAAAGGATAAGAAACCCGGCACCCCTACTATGTACGATCATAATGAGGTTCCCCACGATGTCTTCCAGGAACTGGGCGACGGCGTAGTAGACATCACCAAGATCATGCAACTAGCTAAAGAAACCGGAGTAGAACAGTGCTTCGTAGAACAAGACCAGTCCCCCGACCCAGTAGCCAGCATCAACCAAAGCATGAGCTATTTACATGATATTGAAGGTAAAATATAAATCAACGCACATTTAGCGGTGCAGATAAACTAACTTATCTTAGGGCAAACGCTACGAACATGAAATTTACTTTTGTCTTTGTCCTGACTCTGCTGCTTAGTTATCCTACTTTGGCTCAAAGCCTAACGGGAAAGGAACTGTTGGAGAAAGCTATTGCCTACCATGATCCGGATGGTCGTTGGGCTACGTTTAATGATGCATTTACAGTAGTGATGACCCGGCCGGATAATCCTCAACGGGAAAGCCGTATTACCATTAATTTGCCGGAAGAATACTTTAGCCTGAAGGCCGAGCGGGATACCATTGCTACCCAGTACATCATTGATAAGAGTGATTGCCAGATGTTTTATCAAGGAGAATCTATTGATGCTGCTGCTGCCCAGTCGGTAGATATGAGCTGTGAGCGGGGTACTATGTACCAGAACTATTATACTTACCTGTACGGCCTACCCATGAAGTTAAGGGATCGCGGCACCAACATTAACCATCCGGTAGAGAAAAAAGAGTTTCAGGGAAAGCAATACCTGGTACTAAAAGCCACCTACGATGCTGCCGTGGGCAACGATGTCTGGTACTTCTACTTCCACCCCGAAACCTACGCCATGGAGATCTACCAATTTTATAAGACCGACGACAACGGTCAGGTGATTCCCGATAGTGGCGAGTATATTTTACTATCGGAAGAAGCAACCGTTAACGGTATTAAGATGCTCAAAGTGCGCGCTTGGTATTACAACCAAGACGATAAGTACCTCGCTACTGATACCCTGGTTGAAGAGTAGAATTCGTCTTGAAGCTTCTGTACGTAATAACTTCTCCCAGTTTTCAAGAAGTAGCATAATACATATAGTGGGTCCCTTTGTCATAAGCAACGCTTGCCTTAAACCAAGCAGGAATGATTTGTTGATTGGAGGTGACAAATAGCTATATTCAACATACTACTATCAAACTAATGTTCAACCTAACAGACTATCTATGTTTAGGGCAAGTAGTTTTATCGGAATTACAGTCAAAGCTGAATCAGTGAAGCAGATTTGCGAATGGCGGGAGATACCGGTCAGATTGAAACCTTATGGTAGCGGCTAATTCAGTATGAGCAATTCAAACTAGTAAATCGTAACCTGCGACTGAAAATTACGCATCATGATATCTACATTATAGTAGGTAAAATCCTTACTCGAGTTCAATAAACACCACAATCTTATGAAAACGCAGTCAACTTCTATCAAAAATCAAGTAAAGCCCGGTAGGTACGTAGTAATCCTGAAAAACCAGTCTAGTCAAACTATTAAAAAAGTACAGAAGGACTTAGGCGTACAACTTACTTCTTCGGAAGAGCTTAGTGATACGTTACGAGCTCACCAAGTCATTGATAATAGTAATGGATTGGTATTTAAGAACTTGAATATAGCGGTGATAGATAATATTGAAGCGGCTAAACTACAAAGTGTTGCTACCTCCCGAAGCCCGGTACTCTACTGGGAAGAGGAAAAAGAATTTCGACCTGCCAATGAGTTAGATCAGCTTCGAGAGATTAAAAACACGCATCGTTTGCTAAAACAG
This sequence comes from uncultured Flammeovirgaceae bacterium, assembly GCA_937884755.1. GTDB lineage: Bacteria > Bacteroidota > Bacteroidia > Cytophagales > Cyclobacteriaceae > Tunicatimonas. Next base: position 8,037 of record CAKZYJ010000352.1, on the reverse strand, counting down.
CAGATTGATCAGCTCGAGGAAATTATAAGAAGCAGACAAGACGAGGGTGATACTGGTTGGGAAAATGCTACGTGGGGAATAAACGCCGTAGCTTTAAAAAAGAACGGTTTCACAGGTAAAGGAGTAAACGTTGCCATTCTGGATACTGGTATTTACCAAAAACACCCTGACTTTGCGAATAGGCTTATAGAAGGAAAGTCATTTATTCAGAATGAAGTGTGGAATTTGGATGGAAATGGGCACGGTACTCACTGTGCCGGAACAGCGCTCGGGGCTCAATCAGCCCAAGGCGGTATGCGCTACGGAGTAGCACACGAGGCCAACACTTTTATTGGAAAAGTACTGTCTGACGCTGGCAGTGGTAGTACTAGCGGTATTATTGACGCAATAGATTGGGCTATCGAGAAAAAATGTAAAGTCATATCCATGTCTTTAGGGTCGCCAGTTGGTGTTGGTGAGCCACCATCACCTATCTTTGAACAGGTAGGCAGAAGAGCACTAGAGAAGAATTGCCTGCTAATTGCGGCTGCCGGAAATGATAGTCGTCGCCCAAATACGCCTCGTCCCGTAAGTAGTCCCGCTAATGCTGAATCGGTGATGGCCGTAGCCGCTATTGATCGTCAACTAAACGTGGCTAGTTTCTCTAACGGTGGCATTAATGCGGGAGACGGAGGTAGAATTGATATAGCAGCCCCGGGAGTAGATGTGTTCAGTTCTTTTTCTGAAAATGCCCCTGATGGATCACTGTACGCTAGTCTGCATGGAACCAGTATGGCTACTCCGCACGTTGCTGGAATAGCAGCATTGTATTGTGAAGCTTTTCCTTCGTTATCTGCTGCCGAGATTTGGCTCAGACTGGAGAAGAATGCGAAGCAACTACCCGATCAACTAATAAGAGATGTGGGTAGGGGTTTGGCGCAAGCCATTTGATATGAGGAAAAATGTATATATAGGCCTTGTAGATAGAGACTTCACGTTGAATGATGAAGTGCTAGGATATTTTAGAGATCAAAATATCAATGTGTTAGACTTCAAGGAGAACTTTGATATTATCAAATTAGAGTCTTGCGACACACTAGAGTGTAAAAATTTGAAGTATCTAACCCATTTAGAACTAGACCGAATCGTCACTACTCAATCAGAAGATGAAGACGAATAGTATTGCGAGCATTCTGGTAATTGGTGCTATATACTAAGTTCGCCTTCTTCGCCAACATGGGATTATGTGCAGTGGCTTCAGGGTATGATCAGTGGCCCTCATACAAAATTTAATATCATCTACTAGTCCTTTGGTATCTTGTGGACTTCGTCGTCGTGTAAGTCTTCGACTCATATTATCAGGATTAAAAAGCTAAGAAGACAGCTGAAAAAAAATTACTAACCAGCTATTCATACAATCTGAATGCACTGTTGACTGATTACAGTATCTACTTCCTTTCGTAGGAACTCATTCAGCTACTGATTAGCCAGATCATTGGCCTCCTGGCGAATGGCATCAGTGTAGCGGCTCCAGTGGAAATCAGTGTTTTCCTGTCCGTTGAGGTGCACCAGTGGCACCGACCGATAGAGCGGCTCGGTTACTTCTACCAAGCCTTCCCAGTGAGCAACCGCTTGCTGTAGATGCTGTACTGCCTTGTTTTTTTCTTCTGCTGTCTGCCTTTGCCGGTAGGTATGTAGCGCCGTAGCGGCTCGTAGCTTTTCTGCTACGTACTGACCGAGATGTGCCCAAGCTATCACGTCGGCTACTTCGTAGCGCAGTGTGTCGTTATTAGTAGTATCTATTGACTGTACCAACTGTAGGGCTTGCTGGCTAATTGCTTCCATTGAATCAGCCAGCGCAAGCGGTGAGATCTTTCCGGCAGGTATCTTCTCTCCTGATTGAGTAAGTGTTACAAAGTCAGGGATACCTAAGTAGTTAGGCTCCAAAGGATCTCGGGAAATGAGTTGTTCGGTAGTAATAGGTGAAGTCTGGTCGTTAGAGAGTGCGAGCATGCCTTCACTATATAGCGTAAAGTCCCAGTTGCCGTTGTAGAAAGAGGCAATCTGCAAAGGAACATTACTAGCTAGTTGCATCGCATCAAACAGCGTAGAGCCTACCTCCCCGTAGCGGCGAGTGAAGCTATTAATAAATAGCTGATTAGGAGTTTCGGGCTGATAGAGTAATCTTCCCCACAACTGATAGAATAGCCATTGCCGCTGGTAAGCATAGGTAGCAGCGGGCGTGATTTTATCAAAGTAATTCACCGCGGGAATGTAGCATTCCGAACCCACGTAGTAGCCCGCTACGTATTTGTGACCATTGCGGCGAATATGCTCGCGAATAAAGTTGGACTGCCCCCAGCGGAGCGTAAAGAAATCTTCGTTCCGCATCATCCAAGCTAGACGATAGTTCTCTGGCATGGGGTTCCAGTAGGTATCAGTAATGTCGCCCCCGTGCACCTTTACCAGCTTAGGACTAGAAAACGCGTGCGACCAGTTAAACTTCAGTTCGGTCAAAATGGGCTTCTTCACCCCGCTCAGTGTGTCTAGTGAAGCACGGGTCATTCTTTCTACCACCGGATCGGTAGAACCATCGCTGCCTGTACCCGCCGAAAGCGGTAGCCGATGAATAAATTCTATTTCACGGTCCGCTGCCCGGATGCCCTCCATAAAAGTATCCAGTATCCACTGCTCTCGTTCCAATGGAGTCATGCCACCCATTCCTTCTCCCAGTGTAATCCCCAGCCCGGTCAGGTTAGGGTACTCGTTAATTACTTGGGTGACGCACTCCTTGGTATACTGCTTTACGGTGGCCGAGGTATCACCGTCAGTAAAGTGAGTTTCTCCTTTACTATACAACGCCCCACCGTAGCTGTCGGCAAATTCAGGGGATACAAAGATATTCCAGTTGATGATATAGGTGCGAATTCCTCGTTCTTTGGCCATCGCAAATAAGCTGCGCCAGAACTGTTGCCAATCGGCCAGTTCTTCATCGCTAAAGCCGGTAGCTTCTGGAAAGTTGGTCGGGCGGATCAAGTAGTTAAACGGGTGTAGGTTCCACAGTGTGAGCGCGTTGAAGCGGTTCTCTACCATCATATTTAGAAAATCCTCCCAGTAAGAAAGGTCGCGACAGGTCTCCATATGTAGTTGCAGGGCCTCACTGCGTCGGTACGAATCCCAGGGCAAGTTGTACTTGATCGCCCGAAAGGGAAAGCGAGCTTGCTCTTTACGGCCTTTAATACTATCCAGACTTCCGTATTGTCGCAGCTGCGCGGCCAGTTCCAAAGTCCCGTATAGCATGCCATTGGAATCATTTCCCTTAATTTTTATATCAGTTTCATTCACTGATAGGGTGTAGCCTTCATCGGTCATTTCATCTTGCCCACCCTGAATCATTATTGAGTAGTGACCACCAGCATCGACTAGTTCATAACCTGAGCTTTTAAGTTGTTTGCTAAGCCTAGCAACCGCAAACTCAGATTGAGAGTAAGCTACATCGAAGACTAAAGTAACAGTGTTGGATGGCGAAGAGGAGGTGCATCCTAATGTTATATAGCTTACACACAGCCCTAATGCCAGGAGTCTGAATAGAGAGAAAAGTAGTTGCATAGCAGTGGTCGTAGTATAGGCCAAACATACTGTAATTATTGAACAATACCGAAATGAGTTTATACCGCTGATTTAAAATATCCATACTTCTGGCTTCCATACATTCCTGGCCATTTTGTCGGTTTTCAGTTCCCAGCTTTATACCGCGGTCGATATATCCACCAGGAGCCATCTCGCTTCTTGTATTCAACCACCATCAAGGAAAAACTCAAAGGCACCTTCATACACCCAATGGCCGAAAGTGAGTCAATTAACACTATGCCGGTAGAATTACTGTTAGACGAAGAACTGATTATTCGTAAAATTCACTACGCCAAAAGCCTGAGCAATTGCTTGACTACAGCCCTTATTTACTGCTTTACCGCAATCAGCCAACCCGTTCACTTCACTGCTCAATGCTAGAGAGTTATACAAAAGCTAATACTGGCAAGAAGCTCTCTTATATCGTTTGGATACTACAAGGTGAGGTGCTTATTTTATGGTGAAACTTCTCTACGCACTACCATGAACTACCGCAACCAACTCTCACAGAGATGGGACAACGTATCTAAAAGAACGATTCTAACACTATCCCTTTTAATCCTAGGGTGTGCATCGGCCTACACCCAGAAGAAACAAGAGGTTGAGTTTGTTGGTAGTGTCCGGCTTTTTCAGGTAGGGGATTGTACTATATCCGAAGACCCCCGTAACGTGAAATTAGTAGTGGGTGTCAATTCAAAAACGAAGACTCTTACCGTTAAAGAGTTTCAGGAAGATGAAAGCGGTACATTCCAACGAAATAAGTTTAATAAGTGGAGTGGTGAGATACTTAATGACGTATGCCTTCGCCTGCAAGCCGTAGCGGATATTGAGTGTGAGGAAGGAAAGCGTACCGAAACTCTGCATTTTATCGGAATGATTAATTGCTCGGAGGGAGGTAATTCCTGCACTATGAAACTGGAGGATACCTTCGCTATGTGCCCGGCGAGTAACTGTATATTCTCTATAGAGTACGACTTAAAAACCAACAGTATAGAAAGGTAACATCTACTCGAGTAATTATCCTCATATTCGCTATATTATCAGCAAATTGCTCGTTCATAATTTAGCCTATACTCATGAAATTACTCTACACTCTCACCGCTCTGCTTTTTACGGCTTCAACCCTATCAGCCCAGATCAACGCTAAGCTAATGCGCTACCCGGATGTGTCGGCTACCCACATCACCTTCGTTTACGGTGGCGACATCTGGATTGTACCTAAAGCCGGAGGCCGGGCAGTGCAGGTAACCCACTCGCCCGGTGAAGAATCCTACCCTAAGTTCTCCCTCGATGGTTCGGAGATTGCCTATACGGCGAGCTACAATGGTAATTCCGATATATTCGTAATGCCCGCTACGGGTGGCGTACCTACCCGCGTAACTTACGCTTCCTATCCCGACCGAATGGTAGATTGGCACCCCGACGGAGAGCGCATTCTGTTTGCCTCCCGCCGGGAAACCGGAATCCCGCGGGTGAACCAGTTCTTTTTGGTAGATAAGACAGGCGGACTACCGGAGAAGCTGGCGGTGCCCTATGGAGAACTTGCCAGTTATTCGCCCGACGGTTCCAAGCTGGCCTATATTACTAAAATCACCGAGAATTACCCTTTCAAACGTTACCGGGGTGGGCTTACTTCCGATATTATTCTGTTTGATCTTACCACCAATCAGGCGACTAACATTACCGAAAATACGGCTAACGACGGTCGCCCCACCTGGGCTGGCGATCAGGTATACTTCATTTCTGATCAGGGCCAGAACATGCGCCGCAACCTCTGGGCCTACGATACTACCTCTACTGAAACCCGGCAGGTAACCACCTTTACCGATTTTGATATTACCTACCTCTCCGAAGGGCCCGACGATCTGGTATTTGAAGCTGGCGGCGTTCTTTACCGTATGCCCCTGGGCTCCGACTCCTACGAGGCAGTATCGGTACAGGTGGTAAGCGACCTTTCAGTAGAAATGGTGCAGATGAAGAACGTGGGGAAACAAATTCAGCGTATGACAGCCTCGCCCGGCGGCAACCGCATTGCCTTTGAAGCTAGAGGCGAACTGTTTAACGTTCCGGCAAAAGAAGGCTTTGTCCTCAACCTAACTAATTCCAGCGGTGCCTTTGATCAGAACCCTTCCTGGTCGCCCGATGGCAAGCATATTGCCTACTGGAGCGATAAATCCGGGGAGTACGAAATCTATCTACAATCTGCTCGGCAGCAGCAGGAAACTGCTCGAAAGCTAACGCAGCGAAACGGCGGCTTTGGTTATAATCTCTACTGGTCTCCCGATAGTAAGAAGATTGCGTTCGTAGATGAGAAGAATGACTTTAGCATTGTAGATGTGGGGAGTGGCGAAACTACTGTAGTGGATAATTACCGCTGGAATATCGGACACGGTTCTCGCTACTATTTCCCCCTCAACTGGTCGCCCGACTCTAAGTGGCTTACCTATTCGGTAGGGTTAGATAATACGAATAGCGCTATCTATGTTTATCAGCTAGACGAAGGAAAAACACGACAACTCACGAACGGTTACTATTCGGACTATAATCCGGTATTTAGCCAGGACGGAAAGTATTTGTTTTACTTCACCAATCGATCATTTAGTCCGGCCTACTCCGGGCTGGGCGATGGTACCTGGATTTATCCCAACACCACTCAGTTAGCCGCTATCAGTCTGACCAAAGACGCGCCCTATTTGCTATATCCCAAGAACGATGAGCTAGCTGATGAACCCAAAACCTCTAACGAAGAGGAGGACGACAAAAAGAAAAGGAATAAGGACGAAGAGAAAGAAGACGAAGCTTCTTCGGTAACGGTAAAAATCGATTGGGACGATATTGAAAGCCGTTTAACCATTCTTCCCCCCAAAGCCGGAAGTCTAAGAAACCTCATGGCCTTTGATGGTAAGGTAGTGTTTCAACGCTCTTCCACTACTAACTCCGACGAAAAGCCTTCTTTGGTTTTCTACGATCTGGAAGAACGGGAAGAGAAGACTATCATCGGGGAATTACAAGGTGTAGTACCCACTGCCGACGGGAAAAAGCTACTGGTGCGAGCTAATAACCAATACGGTATTATCGCCCCCGACCCCGATCAGAAGATTGACAAGCCGATTCCTACCGATGCCTTGGTGATGCAGTGGAACCCCAAAGAAGAGTGGCGACAGATCTTTAATGATACTTGGCGGCGCCACCGCGATTTCTTCTACGACTCAGCCATGCAACAGGTAGACTGGGATGCTATGAAAGAGCAGTACGGAGCACTGGTTGAAGATGCTCGCACCCGCTGGGACGTGAGCAGCATTCAGGCCAACCTTAACGGGGAATTAAGTGCGGGCCACACCTACGCCTTCGGCGGCGACACTGAAAGTTCCCCGAATATCCGTACCGGCTATCTGGGTATTGACTGGGAGCAGCAAGGAGATGCCTACCGGATCAAACGAATCGTACGACCGGCCGTTTGGGATACGCAGGTACGTTCTCCCTTCGACCGTTCCGGCACCAAGGTGCAGGTCGGTGATTACATTCTGGCGGTAAACGGTCGTACATTAGATCCCACAATAGATCCTTTCGCCGCCCTCGATGGGCTGGCGGGCAAAACCGTATCGCTAACGGTTAGCAAGGATGGAACGATGGACAATGCGGAGAACGAAGTAGTACAGTGTCTGACCCAACAGCAAGAACAAACACTTCGGTATCTGGCCTGGATAGAAAGCAACCGGCAGATGGTAGACAGTTTGTCGGACGGGCAGCTAGGCTACATCTACATGTCTAACACCAGTACCCAAGGGCAATTAGAACTGGTAAGGATGTACTACGGTCAGTTGGATAAGCAAGGTTTTATCATTGACGAACGGTTTAACGGAGGAGGGCAACTAGCGGACCGTTTCTTGGAACTGATGAAACGGCCAGTGGTCTATAATCTGTACTGGCGTCACGGTAAGCACCACCAGTGGCCGCTAAAAGCCAATACCGGTCCTATGGGTATGCTGATTAATGGCTGGGCGGGTTCTGGGGGAGATGCGTTGCCCTGGGCATTTCAGGAGCTAGAAGCCGGACCCATTGTGGGTGAAAGAACGCTAGGTATTCTGGTAGGCCCCGCTACCGGCCACTCTCTAATTGACGGTGGCGGCATTACTGTACCCGGTGCTCGCCTGTACGATAACGATGGTCACTGGTTCTGGGAAGGAGAAGGAGTAAAACCTGACTTTAAGGTATGGGACGACCCCAATCTGTTAGTAAAGGGCCGTGATCCTCAGATGGAAAAAGTAGTGGCTGAAGTGATGAAACTGGTGAAAGAAAATCCACCTACTAGCACTCCGCCGCCGCCGATGGAAGACCGTACTGCCAAGGGGCTGAGTAGTAACTAATTGAAACCGCGTCCCTTTAGATTAGCAATATAGAGTTAGTACTGTAAAAGTGCTAGTTTTG
>CAKZYJ010000351.1 GCA_937884755.1 uncultured Flammeovirgaceae bacterium | reverse complement strand
AAGGCGGTTGGGGCAACATAAGGCGGTGGTGCAGTAGGAGCAACACCCTGCTTAATGAGGTTGGGCATTTCAGTATAGTCAACACTCACTGCGTTGCTGGTAATCGTAAGATCTGTTAACCGCCCAGTATCTGCGTACTGACTCGCTGAGTCAAATTCAATCAGCACTACCTCGGTTAGCCCAGCATCAATGGGTACATTCACACTATTTTGTACAGTTCCATCATCGGTACCGCTCCATACCACGTAGGCTTTCACTCCGGAACTATCAAACTGCGCGGTGTAGAGGCTGTCTACTGTCATGGATGTAGACTCATAGGTATAATTACCTAGTTGGGCTTCTAATTGATGGAAAGCAAACCAACTGTATTTGGGGGCTAAGTCTTCATTGAGTGATTCCGTTAATCCGGAGTTGCCATACGTAAAGCCATCGCCCACATCTACGTCGCGAATCATGTACTGGAATACTTTATCTACCCCGCCAATTTCTAGGTAGCGCAGAACACTTCGCACTAGCCAAGCAGCTTGCACTTCATCGCGGGATAAACTACCGATCGCGTTTACCTGCTGCTTGGAGTTGGTATTAGTATCATAGCCGTATTCGCCTATATAAATATTGCAATCCGGCTGGAAAGCCCTGGCGACATTGATTAACTCAGTGATTTTCGTAATCGCTGGATCATACTCTGGATGCACTCCTTTGGTGGCGGAATTATTCTGTTCTCCTCCTGCATCATTGGAATAGTGGTTGAACGAAATCCCATCCCAGGGATAATTCCCTACCCCAAATAATTCATCGCAGGTGCGGTAGAGCTGCTCGTAAAACGCAGGGTTGTGCTGATGTGATGGTCCTAGTGTGACGGGAAGACTGCTATCAACTGCCTTGGCGGCATCATACGTAGAGCGCATCATCATCGCAACTTCCTGTGGGTAGTGGTAGGCATCCTCATCGTTCCAGTTGAGCTGCAATTCATTCCCGACCCAAATAGAAGTGAGTAGATTTTGATTCAAGGGCGTCCCCACATCTTCTAAGCGTAGCCCCGTGCCATTCGCACTACCATTACCGTAAATACTGACATAGTGTTTGACCGCTTCGGCGTAGTAGTCCCAGGCATCATCCGAAAAGCCGTTCCAGTGCTCGTTATCAATAAACTTTCTATTTCCTGAAAAGGTATTACTGACTTTGAAGATGATATCCTCTCCCTGATAGGCTACCGGAACAGTAACCACCGCATCGTTATTATTTTTGGTGACAATTGGTAAAGGGATCTGTACTGCGGTGTCGGACTGCAAAAAGGCATTTACCCCGTATAATTGATCGCCAATATTGTGAGTAAGTGTAACGCTACTGGGCGCGTTGGTTGTGACCTGACGAAGGTTCGGGCTAGTATAGTTATAGCTGTTATTGGCGTAGTACGCCCCTGCTTTGGGGTTAATATGTACCTCTCCTTGCCCTGCTAGTTTAATAATCGCCCTTCGCACGTTGGGGTCAGAATGCCCGTATTGCTCACTGCCAAACGGATCATCATCCGTAGCAAAGTAGCGCACATCTTGGTACACCCGGTACTGAGAAACCACTTCATCAACGGTTGAGTCCGTAGCATAGTTAGACAAAAAGGTATTAATACCGATAAACCCTGCTAGGGTTGGAGTGGTGTACACTGGGCTACTCGTGGGTAGGCTATAATCAGGCGAACCATTGATGTAGTAACCATAGATCGCAATATCGTCGGGTACTTTGAGTTGCCTATTCTGCACCCGAAGCCGGATATATTCCGCTTGAAAATCAGCTATATCGTGGTATGTCCACTCATTGTTAAACCCACCTGAGTTCACGGTTAGAAAGGTTGTAAACGTGGTATCTACTATGCTTTGTGAGTCTTCAAAGATCAAATCATAGCTATCGGCTGTATGATAGATACCGATACTATCGATCATCACTTGCCCTCCGAACCACCGCTGATACATAAAACCGTATGGGTCACCGTCAAATCTTGGCTTTTCAAACCAATCCTCGTAGCCGATTGGATCATTATCGTCTAGCACCCCGTTCCACAAGTTCGTTCTATCCCACTCCACATCAATGAACTGGTAGTTATCCATTCTGATTTGCTCAGAGCTGAAAGCAATTAGCTCAGAAGCAGGAGTAACCACGCTATCCGGCGATACCTTCAACGGATAACTCATTCCCAAAAGCTTACCCCGTACCATGGCTGCAATCAAATCTTTTCCCGCATCCGTAAAGTGGGTACCATCATGGTAGTAGGTGTTTGCCCCCATACGCCCGTCCGAGAATTGCCATCCGTCCGGCTCGTTATCCCCCGTTTGCCCTAAAAGCGGGTGATCGCCAATATCAATGAGTAAATCCGAGTAGTTCTTGTGATACTTCCGAAGACTATCATTCACTGCTAGTCTATCTGCTTCTAACTGATTGTAGCCTGCTTCACCACCACCGGCATAATCATCGCGCCAACTAGGGGTCAGGGTTAGTACCACTACGTAAAACCCGGCTTCTCGGCGTTCCGTGCAGTACTGCTCAAAATTATCTAACGCTTGCTGAATGGTTTGCCCTGCGACAATATCGTTTCGAATCTCCCAAGCGATGACTACATTCACCTTACTCTCATCAAAGGCTCCATCCACCTGAGTAGCTGCATCAGAGAGCATATTCCTTGTATTCTGCCCACTGACAGCAATATTGGTGATCGTAGCAGAATTATTATCAAAGGGGTGAATTGCATCCATCTTCGCCGGCCAAGCAATCCCCGTCCCCGCTGAGGTTGATAGGCTATTGCCATCGACAATGATGTTAGCCTGGTCAAAGGGAATGTATCGCTTTGCCCGGAAGGCACCTACCTGCTGGGCGTGGCTTAGGCTTGAGACAAAAAGTAATAGTAGGACTAGATATCGCATTACTTGGCAGTGGTTCCGGTTACCGTTACATTGAGTGCACTCGCACTATTATCTCGAGCCGCTACCCAGAAGAATAGCTCCCGGCCATCTCCTAAGTCTCGGGTGGTGATCGTTGTCCAGTTGGAACCGCTATCTTCAGAATACTCAAAGGTGAGCACGGTGCCGACCCTACTCAAGCGTAGCAAGTCCCCTGCTTCAGCAGCATCTCCGCCGACTGTAGAGGGATTCTTCGCATAGAACTGACTCGAGCTTGTCCAGGTCATAATGCCTGGATTGGCTGCATACGCATCCGTAGGGGTAGCTTTGATTGCCACTCGCTTACTAGGATCATCAATTTCAATTTGAATAGAGCCGTCCGTGTTTTCAGCTAGTTTTTCAGTAATCTCAGCGTAAGCTGTCCAATCCGAGATACCCGAGGGGTCAGACGTGAAATCATCACCATTGGTGGTGCCGTTAACCACTGTACCAAACGTTGCTGAACTACCTCCCCCACCACCCGGACTACCTCCTCCACCTGGTGAACTAGCCACGGTACTTGTGTCTACTTTATAGTTCTCAGGAATAGAGATATGGGTGATACCCCTCTTTTGCCAAGTAATGATTTCGTAACGTCCTGAATCCAATGCTTCGCCATCGGCAAGGTTATAGAGCTTGTAGTCGTTCTGGTCACCAGACAATAGAATACTTTCTAAGCCATTAAGAAGAACCTCAAACTGATACTCGTTGCCATCTACCTGGCCGGAAACGGGCACGGTAAACGTCACGTCTCCTGTGGCATCATAGGTGCCGGATGTCTGGCGATTGGTGGATAAGTCAATCGTAATAGTGTTGCTGGCAATGGGGGTTTCTGTAATGGTGAGACTTCCTCCCCCGCCACCCGTGCCGGTTAGATCGCCTGAGAGAATCCATTCTGCACTGACATCATCAGGATTACGCAGCACTTCCGCCCGGACAAAGGCACCGTTACCATCCGTCGTTAGAGCTGATCCGCCTGCGTTGACCGTTGCCCCTGATTCTGCCTGAAACGTGATGACTCCCGCAGCATCATTTTGCAGGAAGAAGGTCACGTAGCCACCGGGCAAACTATTGGGTAGCGTCGTTGTATTTGCCCCACCGGTGCGCTGATTGGTTTGGTTGTAGCGGGAAGCATCGGGAGTATACGTAGCAGGCATGGCCACGCGGGCTTTTCTTAATAGTGCTGCTCCGGCTGGGCTAGAGGGTTTGGGGTCTCCATCTAAGGTTCGGGTAAGGTAGAACTGATCGCTATCGGTATGTTGCCAAATCCAAAACTCATCTCCATCAATCCGAGATTTAAACTTCATTCCTGGATTATATCGTCTATCAAACGGTTGGCCATCGCTATCAAAGCCACCGTAATCCGATCGGTTACTAATGCTGAATGTCGCAATATCAGCCGTCTGACTGTCACCGCCTCGCACATCCAGCACTTTGGCTGACTGAGCGGTACTAACAATTGATAAGCCGTTAGAGGCTGCGTAATAAGCCGCTCGTAAAGTTGATTTCACGTCTTCCCGACCATCTTCGTAGAATGCTAGTGCATTGGCTGACCCGGCGTTATTAATCACGTGCGCCACCCCATAACCATCATTGCTGCCCCGCTGATCAAACACAACGACGGTATCAACGAGCGAATGCCCGGTGACTGACATAATATTGGCTTGGCCTCGGATGACCCGAATACCTACTTCTGCCCCTTCCACGTGGGTACTGGAAATAGTCGCAAGCATCGATCCACCGGATTCAATCAAAATAGATTCGCTTCCTGCAACCGTTGAAGAACGTGGGTTAATCAAGCAGTTGGTGATGCTTACCCGATCTGATGTGCCTGGGGCAAAGTGAATGCCAGGTCCCGAGTCAACCCCTACTGCTTCAGAGCCTAAAATATGTACGTTTTCTAAGAAGAAATTCAATGGGCCACCCGTCGTTGTGTAGGTTGCCCCTTCGGATTTGAATCCAGTATTGCGGTATCGGCTTATCCACACATCACGAAGACCGCCGTTCTCATTCAAGTTTTGAGCGATTACGCCGTACTCAGCTATATCATTTCCCTCTAAGTAGATGCCTTCAATAAGCTGGTTGTGTTCGTAGAAAGATTTACCTTCATCCATACGGATGAGTGTGTCGCAGCCTGCAAACGCGATAATCTTGGTGCTATTAGGGTTTTGGCCTTTTAACCGGATTTGATGACCTAAAGTAATTGTACCATTAACGGGAAAATTTCCTCTGGGTAGGGTTATCAAATCAGCTCTACCCGTAGCATCACGCTGTGCCCGAGCAATCCGAATCGAACGCATGATAGCCATCCAGTCGGACTCATCCGTTAGTGCCGTAGCATCTGGGTAATCGACTTGTATCTCGGTTAGATTTGCATAGCCTCGGTCATGTAACCCTCCGATAAGCCACTCAGAGATGGGATGGCTAGTACCGTCGCCTATGGCTCCGTAGCGTACGGGGTTAATTACCGAGGCATAGCTTTCTTGCAGTTTTTCAGGAGTGATGGATAAGTCCGTAATTTTTTCGGTGGTGACCGCATCAGTAGAGAGTTTAGCACTTGTAATGCTGCCGTCGGAAACACCCCCTGCCGCAATGTCCCCTCGTAGGGCGGCAACCGAGTCTGTAACGACATTTCCTAAACTATCAATCTGCGTTTTTCTAGCTAAGACGGTAGTATCAGCAGGCTTAATGTAGGTGTTGAGTAAATCAGCATCAGTAATAGTGTTGTTTTGAATCTGCTCGCTACGTACTGCATCATCCGCTATTTTAGTATTGGTGACGGCGTTGTCGGCTATCTTGACTTCAACAATACTTCCATCAGCAATAGCTCCTCCTGTGCCGATGTCGGCGCGTAGGGATTGTATGCTATCTACAAGCCCAACAACACTTGTTTGGTCTAATGTACCAATTGCATTATTGAGATCTAAGAAGTAATCAATCGCGAGTGAATTTATTTTGGATAAAAGAATAGCATCATCTTGAATATTGCCAGAAGCAATTTGCACCCCATCCACCATATTCTGCATTAAATGAATGATGTTGCGTAGATTGTTGCTATTGAATTGGTCGTCAGGATCAAACCGATCCAGTAACTCCTGCTTCGTTATATTGAGGTTTTCATCAGTAGGGGTTTGCGCCCTAGCCAGATTAGAAGCTAGTACCATGAGTGCCAGCGTGAGTACGAATAGTAAGCGCTTTTTCATATTAATTTGCTTGATAAGGTTCATCATTGAGTGAGGTGAATGAAAGTCCATTCATGCCCGAAAAACTACGTCCATTAAGCTGCGTTTGTCCAGTCGGGAACGGAAGCTTTAAATCATCTTCTAGCTGGAAATAGATATTGTCCTCTGTTCCCTGCATGTAGATTTTGCCATCAAAGTTGGTGGCTACCTTTTGTCCTATTCTAAAGTCAGGATTCTTGTTAGGATCGCTTTTGTGTACTCTTCCTTCAAAAGTGACCAACTCCAACTCAAAGTAGCCATGCTCAACATCGCTGTAGTTCGTCGTTGTAGTATGATTAATTTCAAACTCAGCAATATTGCTGCTATCTCCAGTGAATGTGGTTATTACACCTTCCAGCAGTTGCACTTCATCATCTGTCCAGATATTCTCATCTACAAGTCTTACCTTCAATGTTTGTGAAGCTAGGTTGACCGGAGAGTCATCACTAACCCGGTACGCGGACATCGACACGTACACGCTACTTCCTTTTTGAATACCAAATTGTAATCTATTCATACCGCTTGTCCAATTTGAATAACTTCACCATTCACCCCGCCTATAAATATGCTCTTGGTTGCCCCTAGCCCATCTACCTGGTAGTAAATCTTTTGCATCGGGAGTGTCCCTGGAACCGCTGTGCCTACATCTGCATAGTCCATTGTCAAAGGGTCAAGTACAATATGCTCGTCCACGGATTCTACCCCCGCAATCGCATCAATCATTTCGTCTATCATTGGCATAGCCTGAGCAACAAAGCGAGGATCATACAGGTCTTTGTAGTCAAAGTTCTCCCCAATAAATAACCCCAACGCTTGCTGAGCCATCGTCACAAGCATGGGGTCACTACCGAATTCGGGCTGCTGCCACTGTTGCAGTAGCATAAACCGTTTCTTTTTAGCCAGGGTATTAATCGGGGCAATGACTGCGAGCATTTTCTCTGCCAGGTCTTTAGCGATTTGGGCAAACCGAGTAATAATGGCCGGGTTCGCTAATAGGTGCGCTATGCTGGCTTCACTAATGATCATAATCCTGAGTATTTCGTGTTTCCTTTTCCGTTGGGTTTTTTAATCCCAAGTGATACATAGTCCAAAAACACCTCCCGCAGCTCTGCTCCTACCGGATGGGCATAGCGGTATGCAGCTGAGTATGGTCCCAGCTTCCAGTAGGGGGCAAAATCCTGATCGTCATGAAAGACGTTTAATCCGGTATCGGAATACAGTAACTCGCCATCAATGTACTGCTGCAAGTAGCAACTACTATCATTACCCCACTTGACACTCAGCGTAAAAGTAATCCACTCGTTGCTCCAAAGCTGCGGGTAATGAATGCGCGCCCACTTCCTGATTCTTCCAGGGTCGGCGTAGTCTTCTCGGTAGTCAGGGTGTACATTTTGAATGAAGGTGATATAATCACCCATCACCCGCATCCGGTACGTAGCATCTCGGCTCCGGTTAGGAGTGCCTCCGTCCTGCTTTAAGTCAATCAAACTCCAATCATAGTCTTCCGGAGTATTGGGATCAATCCCGCTCCCACTACAATATCGCTGAAAACCTTTCTCACTGCGTTTGGTGAGCTTCATACGCCACTGATAGACGTATTCCACATCCATCCGGGAGCGTAAGATGTGATTCGCCGCAAACTTACCCGAAGCCAGGCCATAGAGGCTGCTTGCATTCGGCAAGGATTTAGGTACTTGGAAGAACAACTCACTACGGGAGTGATCCTCGGTGTTACTATTTCTAGTCTGGCAAGGCTCTAAGTTGCCGCTGCCATCGCGGTACTGCCGGATAATTTGCCGAGCAGCAAAGCCGTTTAGGCTACCTGCCACCTCGCTATTATCTGCTTCGGTGATAACATCAGCTTCCCGGTAATGCTGATGGTGCAAATAGACTCCGTTGGTAGTGATATTATTGTTATCAAAGGTAGTGCCCCGTTGATCTTGAAAATCCTCAAAGTACAGCTCATCAAAGGCTACAGGCATGATGTATCCTTCCCCTACAGGAGGCGGGGTAATGACCGTGCAAGCATCAATAAAGCCGCTGGGTGCGGTTTTACCTGCCTGCAATACTTCATGGGTGCCACTATTCGCTTTAAAGCTCAATGCGTGGGTTTTGTCTTGCACTGTAATTGGATTGCCGCCGTTTACTGCATACTCCCCTGCTGACAACCCACCCACCAAGTAAATCCCTTGATTGGTATGCGAGGTTTTGAAGCGCAAATAATCCGTATGATAGGGGTCAAAGGGTTCTACCGCAATCCGGTTCTTGCATTCAGCTATAATCACGTCGGGCGTAATACAGATATTTACATCGCTTTCTTGCAGGCTAGGTAAATCATCAAAACCCGTCAGCAGCACCGTCACAAAGACTTGGTAGTTGTGTAGCTGGGTAGGCTGGATCGCTAAACGGTCACCCTTCCCGCTTTCGGGTACATAGTTATCAACCGTAGGGCTCATACCGTTAGGCCACTGATCATAGGTGGTCAGCTCTAGTTCTCGGTTGCTTTTAACGATCGCTGATGTTTTTGCTTTTCCGTAGTCGGAGGTCGTTTCAAATCTGTTGCCGCTGATACCAATGGTTTTTGCGCTCACCCACTGCTGATAGGGTCGCAACGGGTTTTGAGAAGTCATTCCGGTAATATCTACCTTATCGATAACGATGTGTAGAATAGCGTACTGCTGAAGCAAGGGGAAAGCAAATACCGACCGGGTGACCCGGTTCATACGGTTGTACATGAAGACATTATCCCCTCGGAAGCCTTTGGTCTGGTCTATACAGTCATACAAAGCATCAGGGTTGTTGAGCTTATCAGCAAAACGCCCGTACTGCTCACAGAAGAAAAAGCCAAACTCCGGATTCTGTACCTGATTATCAAAATCTTCAGGCTCTACTGAGCCATTGGATTTGGTCGCTTTTAAGGTGGTTCTACTTCCATCCTGCTGCAAGCGATTGGTATCAAAACCATGATCCCAATCCTCTCGGTTATCCCTGCGACCAATGCCCGACATGCCGTACCAGCCCTTAAAAACATTGACCTCATGCGAGTTGTAGGGCTTATTACTACCCACCCCGGTGCGGCCAAAGGTCATATGTCCCCCGGGGCCATAGATCTCTAGGCAGCCCGGATGCAGCGTATCATGGTTTGATACGTAGGTTTCGTTTTTATTAACCCGATACCCCGCCCAGTTCTTGTTATTGTCCTGATTAAACGTATGGTCTGACTTGTAAATGGTCATACTGACCGGAAAGTCTGTCCAGATGTAGTTAGGTAGCGTAGCGAGTGAAACCTGATTACTATCATAGTTATACACACTATCCCCCGCCTCATATAATCGTGGGGTTACGAACTTATCGTAGTACAACAGTTGAATGCTGGGTAGCGCATTGATCAGCGACTGAACCGCGGGGTCTTGATACAAGAGTTGATGAGCGATCAGTAGATTTCGGTAGCCGTACAGCGGTAGTGAAAACCCGGTAATGCTAGCGGGACGGCTACTACCTCCGCCGAACCCGTTATCGTTAAAGTCATCAATCATCAATAGGCGGTTGTGCCGTAATGGATAGAGTAAATTACTATAAGCAATGTTCTGGGTCATCGCGCTAAACATCGTCTTTCCCTCGGGAATGAGTAGTTTGAACGCCAACTCCATGCCTAGGTATCCCGCCATCTTCGCAGAAGTGTAACTACCGTGTACACTTACCCCCGACTGGGTGTAGAAGTTCACGGCTCTTCGAGCATCTTCTAGGTAGTGCGCATCGAGCAGGTCTGTCCATAAGCCTGGTTGTCGTCCGTAAGCAGCGATCGCAATAAACGGCCAGGCTGACCAGAACGTCGCAGGGTGTCCGGCTAGTCGGTCGGTGTGTAAGCGAGGATTCCAAACTGTATTGGGACCTGCTTCCATCATGCGCTGCAATTCATTCAGAATGCTATCTTGCTGCGTGGTTGTCCAAGCAGTCTTGCACCAATCTAGACAAATCGCGCACGCCCACATAAGCCCAAAAGGGTTTTTGGTATGCTCAGAGTAGCCCACATCTGGGTTCCAACCTTCATTACCCAGATCAGCAAATAAACGGTTAAAGCAGTCGGTAGCTTCACTAGCGTTTCCGGTAATCTTGTAGAGCAGTGCTTTTTCTATGGGGCGACCTTCGTCGGTAATGTCCCCAGCACTCATGCTGGCAAACTCAGCATCCGAGAAAATAAGATTCGAGGCAGTCGTAGAGGGAGTGCTTATCTCTGAGCGAAGCACGTAATTGCTCGGGCGATACCAATAGTGTCCAGCACCACCTCCTGGTGTTACCGGGGTGCCGCCGGAATCATCTAGTTCATCCAGAGCAATAATCGCTATAATATCATCAATATGCCCCATTACAACTGTTGAATTCTAAGCGAGTTAGCGTATACCAAATGCCCGGCAGCAGAGGGTCCCATTTCAAAGGTGATTTCACCCTCGCTTTCAGCTACGTTGTTCCAAACTTCCGGAGTGGTGTTGAGCCGCGAGTCGATCGTTCTTGCCAACCCTTGCACTCGGTAGATACCGGTTCTATTGCCTGTGCCTGAGTTCCGGTGTGATACCAAGGTTACATCGTAATTGCCCTCTGGTAAAAACTTGAGCATGAAATCTCGGAATTCTCCGGCTGGAATATTATTAGCCCACAAATACGTCACAATCGCTTCAGTGGGTACTCCACCAAAGCCTTCTGCTAGCTCACCATCAGGATCTCCGTCTGAGGCTTGTACCTGATCTCCAGTGACTAACTGAAGGGCAACTCCAGTAGCTTGCCCCGTATTGTAGTCAATTAAATTCGTCAGCTCCTCACCACTACTTTCTTTATCAAATTGATTAATGTTGCCCGGCGCGCTGTACTGGGTAAACTCGCCTAAGTTTATCCAAATATCCATTTTTTGGGGAGCTGACGACGATATGGTGACAGGTGGGGAAGCAATCCAGTCTCCGGCCACACCGGAAGCAGATACTGGGCGATAGAGTCCGCGATATTGGAATCCGTTACTTCCGGCAGGAGCATCATATATGGTTGTTGTTTCGCCTGCTAAATCTTCAAATCCATCGCTGCGATTTTCTTGCCACTGGTATAGGCTTGTTCCCTCGGGTCCACTATCAGCACTTGCTTGGTAGTTACCATTCAATGTAAGTCTTGATCCAGGCTGAAGGCTAGAAGCTGATATAACCGGATTTCCACTTGGTGGAGTAATCCCGGTGAAACCTAGCATCTTATACTCATCCTGTCCCATCGCGACAATTGCTCCCTGAGCATTTGTAAACTGGTTTCTGCCGTCTAAGAGTGTTACGCCAGTGCCAGCAATGACAGTCACACTGTCGTTGCGCCGGAATCCGACTGCTGAAAAATCCGGGCGCACTCCCGGCTCAATCGTTACACTGATCGGATTGCTATTGTTGAAGATGAGCTTTTTGCCGTGGTAGGTGCTTTGACTAGCACTACTAATGATAATGTTTGCTGTGATTTCTACGCTAGGTGATAGATTATCAACCGAACCTCCCACCTGATGCACTTGGTAGTTATCAGCACCGTCGTTGTGGACAATATAGTACTGACCAGCAAGAATCGTAATATTGGTGGCGTTAGGGAGGGTGAGAGTGCCGTTACTTCCTTTAGCAGACAGGCTAAATTTTAAATCCGAAAGATTCGCGCTTAACGTGAGCGTACTACCACTTTCTAGTTGTATGGTTTTTCCAATGAAACGGGCAGGATCAGCAATGGTCGTGTCTTCTGTGCTGATTATTACAGAATCTACTGAAGCTGCCAGCACGTCTTTGAGCTTATCGTCAATGACTGCCGGGGTAATACTTTTGTTAATGCCTGCCTTCTGGCCTACATCAGTGCCTATCTCATTAAATACAGTATCGCGGGGTTGACTATAGTTTGGCATACTAACTAAATTCTAAGCTAAACTCATCACTAAATGTACGTTGCCCTGTTCCAGGAACTCCGGTGGTATCTTCAGATGTTCGGAAAGGCTTGGTATATAATTTACTCTCTTGCCCTCCTAACTCAACAAAGCAGCCTAACACGTAATCTGAGCCACGTGTCAGGTTTTCAATCCCATCACTAGAGGTCGCTACAAACGAAAGCACTTGCCCACTGTCAGCCGGACTCCCACTCATCAACCGAACATTATCTTTGGTAAATGACTGACTAGCCAAATACACTGCCCAGGTCAGCGTGGCGTTTACGTCACTAGCAAAACTTACCCTAGCCGTATTAGCCGTGATGTTGCGCACATTCAATTGTACTAGGATTGGGCTGGTTTCAATAAACTCATCCTGCTCTACATAGCCAAACCCTGGCTGTAAATCTACTTGCCCAAACTTAGGGCGACTATTCACTTGCCCAAATTCCTCAGTCATGCGTTATATCATCTACAATCGTTACTGTGCCTCGGAGAAGCGTAAACAGTTTACTATCTCTAGTTCCTTCTAAATCATACACATAATTTCCGCCTACAACATCCGTCGCTGAACCTGTTCTTGCTTTGGTCAGGGTTACAAATCCATTAGAAAAAGCTATTTCGTTACTATTTTGCTCAAAGCTGACTAAAATACTACCATCCCGGCTATCCCGAACATGCATCCGCGCATCGGTAATACCATCAAAGAAATCAGTGACGATCTGCCCAGTAACCGTATCTTTTACCCCGTTCGTCTCTTCCCAGTCATCGCCTCGGGTAAACTCCCAATTAAGTACTGCTGTTGCCATTGTTTTTTTCTTTAGAAAGATCTTTCCGAAGCCGGATATTCGCTTGAATAGCCGCCATAGTATCCGCCTCGGATAGCTCTTTATGAGTAATTACTTTGTTAGCAAAGTAAATGAGTGTTTTTATTGCTTCCGTTTGATTCATTAGTAGTCTTTTATTGCAATGCTTGAGCGATACATGATCGTATCAACTTCTAAAGGATTTACCCCCTGTGGCACCATTTGCATATTTAAGGAAACATTGTTCGGGTAAACCACCTCTCCACTGAATGTGAATATCTCATTCGGATCACACACTTGGCGAGCTAAAATAACCCCTGCATTTAACGTTAATACAATTTCATTGTCAGCGTTGTTGATGCCAGATGCATGAAACGAGACAAGTTTATAACTTGTGTTTGTAGACAAACTTCTAAAAGTGCCTGAAGTGGTAATAGTTTCTGACCCACCTACAGCGACAGCTAATGTTTCAACTTTGTCCTCCACAGCATCATTGACGAATTGTTCTGAAGCAAAATCTTGAGAATTTACCCAAAACCGACTAGCAATAATACTGCTATCAACATCCAAATACCCGTTACCCCCATCCTCTAAACCATAACCCGGCCTAACAAAACCTACACTTGAATTTGTGGCATAAGGAACTAGGGTGCCAAATAAAGGCTTTCCTAGCACATCAAAATACATTTCCCTACCCACAAAGAAAACATCTTCTAGGTAGTTATTTTCTATTCCATCTCCTGGATTATCTAGGGCAACTAATCGTTTTTGAGCATTGACTCCTAAAAAGAATGTCTGATTGGGGCCAAAGCTTGGGAAGTAAACATCGCCCCTAAAATTCACTCGTTCACGAAAATCAACATCTCCGGTAAAATCTGCCCCCGTTAGCTGGGCGTACCGACCCGCGAAATCACTCACCTCAATTTCATTATTGTTATTGAGCGTCATAATGAAGCGTTCGGAGTTAGGGTCAAATTCCAACGCTACCGGATAGGTGTCGTTGTCTTCTGCACTTTGTCCTAACCCTGGAAAATCCTCAGTTCGAACCACTAGACTACCCGTTGTTTCATCAAAGTACACCCTAATAGGGTTAACTACTTCTTGTGCGATCGCTATACTGCGGGGATTAAACGGGTTTTCATTAATAAGAGTGTTAGGCAATCGTGAGCCAGATGAAGATCCACTGGATGAACGACCACTATTCGCCCGAATCGTATCGGTCGTATAGTCAATCAGTGGTTGAGCGTCTTGCACTTCAACATACGTCGCGGTAATTTTCGCACCATACCCACTT
The DNA here is from genome assembly GCA_937884755.1 of uncultured Flammeovirgaceae bacterium. GTDB lineage: Bacteria > Bacteroidota > Bacteroidia > Cytophagales > Cyclobacteriaceae > Tunicatimonas. The sequence goes on along the minus strand of CAKZYJ010000351.1, from coordinate 15,162 downwards.
TCTCCCGCAGGAGAAGCGGAATAATCATAGGCATACGGAATAAAAATTCGGCCTGGTAAATCTTGAAACAGCACCGAGCGAAACGGAGAAAATCCCTGACCTCGTAGATCAGCTCCATTCTCTAGTATCTCTAAGTTTTCAATCACCCATGCTTCACCATCATACTGATTTTCAATGATGCTTTGACCTAGTAAATCCGCTAGCGGTAAGCTTTGAGCGGTTTTATCATAGGTGCGGTACTTTTCCCACAAAGTCGTTAACTCCCCGTCTACGGTGATCGCTGAATAATTCTGAAGCGTATCCACGTCGGCGTGAATAATTTCTGTCTCGTAACTTTCTTCCGTTTTCTTGATTGCAGCCGTAGCAGTGAGGGTTTCGCTTTCCTTGGCAAATCCATCGACGGTTCTATAATCGGTTTTTATATCGATAACGATTAAATCATGCTCAAGTTGAGTATCTGAGGATGCACCTGGAATAGAGTAGGTACCAATGGCAGGAGCGTAGATACGCACTTTAAATTGCCCTGTTGCTGGAATGGTCAGCTCGCTAATGAGCTTCGTATACGTTCTATCCTCACGCTCATGAGTAAAACTATCAGGCTCTAGCTCAAGAACAGCCGGGGCCGTTACCCAGTCGGGCAACCCTGATGTATTCGTCAGATAAAAACTGGTATCATCTTCGGCGGTCACAATTAACTGTACGGCAATTTTGGGCGGAATACCAATCGTATGCACACCATTGAGGTGGTCATAAATGGCAGGTATTCTATTAGTAGGGCTGCCGTTAGCATTTAAAAAGCTACCCACTACCGAGGCAAACGTAAACTGTAAACTCAAACGATTGTCGGTTCCTCCAATAATTTCCTGTGACTCACTTTCAATGTAGATAGACTCATATTGAAAAGCGTTTGCCTGGAAAGGGTGTCCATGCGCTTTGATTCTAGCTCCCGTCGTATCTAAGCTTGCCACATGATCTGGGCTGACTTGAATACCACCCACACTCGTCCACTCAAGTAGCTCATTTTCAGCATTACCCCTACCAAAGTTAGCTGCTCCATTAAAATTGGGTACTAAGTCAGGAATGAACTCAAGGTTTTTCTTGATGATTGCCGTATGGACGGGTTTTCGGATGACTTGGTTTCTACTCCGGTTAATACTGCGCCCAAATCGCCTATTTTGGGTGAGCTGTTGTGCAAGTTGCGTACGGGCACGATAGTCCACATAGGTTGGGGTATCCCCCATATTACCCGAAGCAGTAAGGGCTAAGTTTTCATATTTTCGGTAGCGAAGCAACGCATCTTTTTTAGCGTTGATTTCTTCAATAAACCAACAAGCAGCCCCATTTTCATCCCAGCCAGCGTATATCCTCGCCCCGTAGGGCTTAAAGATCGCCTCAAGTACTTGATAGCATGAGTAGGGCTGGTTCTGATCATCGGTATAAGTGCGAATGTCTTTTTCGGTATACTCTACACTGCCTTTAGAAATATCGTAATCAATCGTTGTAGGGTAGACATAGATTTTCTCGTATAAAGGAAGTGTGCTTTTTAGCCCCCCTAGAATATGCCAGATAATTTCAATGGTCTTTCGCCGGTACTGATCCGTTGCCCAAGAAAAGTCTTTCTTTTTTAGCAAGGCTATTCCATCGGAGAAAATTACTTCTACTCCTTGAATGGGTAGTGACGTGTTCGTGCGGTAGAACTCAGCGATATTGTAGCCTTCAAAGCGCAGCACATTGTTTTCGTAGTAGCGAAGCTGCGCCGTAGCATCTTGCCCTGTAAAGATGGCTTTAAACTCGTTTTCCTCAAACGCTAGTAAGCGCACAACGGCATGAGAACCCCACACTGGGCGGTATTTATCCCGAACGTTTCCCTCTCTACGAATACTAATCGGCGAAGACTGCATGTGTGAGAGTTCTTTGGTTGTCCCCTCAAAGTCTTCTAAATAGATTTCCACCCGGCAGACCGTCTTGGGTAAGCCGTGCTGCACTTTATTGAACTGATAAAAGAATACTGGCACCCGTCCGTACTCACCAATACCTACTTGTTCTAAATCTTCTTCAGGAATCGGAGCATCAGGCTGCTCAATGAAGGTGTAGGTTGTGGTTATAGTCGCGCCACCGGTAAGGACTTGTCTTTGCTCAAGAATTGATTTGTGAGCTGCGTAACCCTCAGGTAGAGTGATAACAAATGTCAAGGTTTTGGTATCAGTCACCTGCCCCTGAACAGTATAGGTAACAGTTTTGGAAAAGTAAATTTGTAAAGGAACCGTAGCAGCCTGAGAAAGCTCAATATCGATTGTTTGATTATATTTCTGCCGAATACCGGATGTGTAGGGATTGCCTGTACCTGTTACTCGGGTAGGATTGCTAATGTCTACCGTCACATCAACGGACTGAACAATCCCTTGCGGGTCAGTATACGAGTAAGCGATTGTTGGCATATTCCCGAGCTTACTTAAAAGTACAACCCTGTATAGTATTATTAGAAGTATATTGACAATATTTAATCACATTAATGTGACAATTTGTCTATCTTAAAACTATTGAGTAGGTTTAGGCGTACTTCAATATATAATTATCTAATTAAAAATTAGAATGATTAAACTATCAACCTACTTGTTGTTTTTAGTGCTTTTTATTAGTTGTTCAGATTCTGAAAACTGGGATTGCCCTTCCGTTAACAGTGGTACTGAGCGAATTGGAACATCTGGATTAGATCCAAGTGACTTTCACACAACCGTTTTTACTCTACAAGATGGTAAACATGATGTAAATCTATTTTTTGTAAAAAGAGCTAGTCGCGGGGCTGATCGTAGAGAAATAGAAATGTATCTTTCAAGCATAGGTGGTTTTGATGAATGCTTTCCTTTTGATAATCAGAACGAAGTTAAGATACTTTTTGTAGATGCTACTAATACCGATATGCTTGCTTCCATGAGCGGATGTAACACCCTGAGTATTGATTTTAATAGCAATCAAGTAACCCAATTTCTACTAAACAAATCCATCGCATCAATTGAGGTTTTTAACAGAAACACAGAAACAAGAGCAAGATTTTTTGTTTCAGCGAATCAGTCAGCCGAAATATCCGAATTTGCAAGATGCGTAGAAAACCTTTAACCCAATCGATCTTGCTGATAAGAAGCATTCCCAATAACCCCAAGCAACTGAGATCCACTACCTACTAGTGTACCAGTTACATTGAGTGCTGTACCAAATCCACCACGGCCAGAAACTGCCCCGGCAACGGCTTGTGCTCCGGCTGCTCCTCCGCCTGTCAGCGCATTTAAAATGCCCTGGATAAACACTTGGCGAAGTAGTGCCCGGATAAGTTCGTTAAGCGCGGCTAGTCCGGCTTCTTTAAAGGCATCAAACGCTTTTTCTCCTTGAAACAAACTTACTCTTAGTTGATCCCCAAATTCAAGCAACGTATTCCCCGCAAGCCCAATATCTTGGTTTAGTGCCTGAAACTCTTGGCGAAGCGGGTTGATTGAGTTTTTAGGAATAATATTCTCGGGATCACCAATGAGCGGAGAAAATCCTTCGCTTTCTACGCGGGGAATGGGTGCTGAAGGGGTTTTGTTAGTAAACCGACTTATGTCCGAGAATTTAGCAAGTTCTTCGTTTAGCTTTTTTATCTCAAAGGTTAATTTCTGCGCTTCTTCAATGGGAGCCGTTAGCTTGAGTTTTTCTAACTCTTTTATTTTCTCTCGGATCGTGTTTACGGTACGAACAATCGTGTTTTGTTCTCCTTTAGCAGAGGGTGGTCCAGCTAAGATTTTAGCACTTTCCTCTTGAAGAGATTTTTGCCTTTGGCGTATTTCATCTAGAGCCTCGTTGTACGTTGCTAACTGCGACTGCAACAGCAATCGATTAGCTGAGCTCCCCGCGGTGGCTGGCCCAAGAGAGTCCAATGTTTTACGAACTGACTCCGCTTTAGCATCGATTCGAGCGTAAGCCTCAGCCAATTCATTTGCTGACTCAGCATTACCGATAATAAAATCAAAATTATTAAAACTTCGAACGGTATCAGTAGCAGACTTTGTAATGCTATTAAAAACAGAAATCAGTCCCTGACTTTCATTTTCTATTAACCTACCTATCTCATTTCTTAGTAGCGTAAAATTGTCTGTTAAGTTAGATAATTGCCCCCCTATAGTTTTTGATATTGCCTCTGTAGTACCAGCTACCCCCTCTAGCGCAGAAAACTGCTTAATCATATCGAGGGCTCCTCGCTCTGTTCGCTCCGCCTGTATTTCTATCCCTTTAAATGTTCCTACAATCTTTTCGCCCTCAGTTCGTACCTTAATGCCTAGCTCAGTCCATCGCTTCGTGTTGTTGACATCTAAAATCGCTTCATTTAACTGAGCAAATGGTTTTCCCAATGCCGCCGCAACATCTCCAACAGATGCCATTTCTTCCCTTGTCAATTTCACTCCACGATTGGCTAATTTAACGAACGCGTCGGTTATTTCATCAACCTGAAACGGGGTCTCTGCGGCAAATTCTGAAATTAAACGCAGTGAACGTTGCGCCTCAGAGTTGCTGCCAAGTGTATTAGTAAGAACCGCTTCAAATTTCTGAAATTCGGCTCTCGTTGAAACAATTTGTTTTGTAACATCAACAAGCTCACTAACCAAAAACCCTCCAGCAAATAACCTTCCTGCTGAACGTATATTATTAGTAAAACCTGTGAAACGAGCGTTCGCTTTGGTGAGCGTAGAATTAAACTGCCTAGCGTTTGCTAGTAGCTCAAAATTAAGGGCGGTATTATAATTTCGTGGCATTAGTTCAGATTTAGTGCTTCATGCCGGGCTTTGAGCCGGGCTAATACATCAGGATCGTTTCCAAGTCTGGCAAAATTGATTCGCTCTTTAGCTTGTTTTTCATCCCAAGGAAACGGCCAGAAGTCTTCTGGGTATAGTGTAGACCCTTTATCCATCCAAACAGAATAATTCCGCATAGCAAGACCCCTAATTAGCTCTGCTTGCCCTTTTTGCTGCTGCTCATAGAATTCGTAATGCCCTTTTAATGCGCATTGAAACTCATAAGGTGTGAGGTCGTGAAACTGTTCAGGGGTTAGCTTTAAGACTCCGTAGGCTTGTCGGTAGACGCTATCCCAGGCTGATGATTCATCCTGCTCATCATCTGAATTGTTTTTTTTTGCAGTTCATTGAATCTAGGCATAGACTCAGCGATTAGCTCCATTACCTGCTCCAATACATCAGGATGCTTTTCAAACAGATCCTCCATTTTATCAGCCGTATAGGGAAAACCCATTCCTGCCTGAAAACCGCAGTAAGCAAGGAGTTCCAAATCACTGATGTCGGGGAACTCTTGCAGCGTTTTACTGTACGCTTTCAGAGCACGGTACGAAAGATTGAAGTCGTACTTCTTTTTCCCAATGGCTACTTTTTCAACCATAATGATTATGATGCAGAGCCTTTATTTATCGCACCTATACCGTTAAAGGTTACCGTGTAACGAGCTACATCGTTGAAAGGAAAGTTAATATCTAGGTTTTGTACCCGAGCTGAACCATCAAAGGTTAAGTCCCCTGTAACCCCACTTGATACCTCCCAAGTAAAAGCAGTGTCCGCCACAAAGTCATCAAACCACTCCTCAAGCCCCTTCGTACCACCAGAAAGCGTAATACTGGCTGTTAGCGTACCTTGATACGACTTAGTACCTACTAATCGCTCTCCCCAGTCATTGACACCTTTATAGTTTGCGTCAATATCTTCGCCATTGATACTAAGATTGAACTCCTGCTGAAAATCAATTTCAACATACGATGTACCACCCGCGCTATCGGTGAATAAGCGCAGTATATTTCCTTTTACTTGTCCTGTCGTTGGCATTACTCTGATATTTTATAATCCACGATAAATTCTTGTATGTAGCGGAAGGCTTCTAGCTCTTCCGACCAAAAGTCTTCTCCTCCAATGTATTGAGTTGTGCTACCCCCAACCACGTCAATCCCATGCAAAGTACCTCCAGTGTAGCTCATGATGGTGTTAAACACTAAATCACCCAACTGCTCTGCTTCGTCGTAATCATCACTGTATACGCTCACCTCAACACCTTGCTCTGTATAGCTACCTACCCCCTCTTTACTTTGGGCTGGATCGCGCGTATAACGACGATAGGTCAGATAAGGTAGCTTCGCTTCCTGCCTTGCTAACACAGGAAATATTTGTTGCCCCACCTCAGCAACAATCTGCGAATTAGCAAGTAGTATACTACGAACTGCTGAGCCTATCATAATGCTTTCTTTCTAGCCACCCGTTGTAATCGCCGAATCCGACTCTCTAGTGCTTTGTTCATGCCTTCTGCATAAGTTCGCCCAGCTTCATCTAAGTTATTTTTAACTGCTGGTTCAAAAAACGGTCGGGCTGGTATGTCTCTACGGTAGCGAGTACCTTTACGTAGTATCCCGCGCCCCTTATTTTTTACCACCCCTCTAGCTCCCCCTTCTATGATGTGGGCGTACCAACCATCGTATTTCTTCGTGACTCTGGGAGCCAGTATCACGTTAGCAGCGTAGCGATCACCTCGATTTCTACCTACGAGCGTTCCAATAGACTCAGCAGTATTACCCGTAAGCTTGGGGACTCTTCGTTTCGCCTCATCCCGCATCGGTTTCAATGCTTTTTTTCCGGCTGAAATGAGAATGCTGCGGCGAGGGCGTTCGGCAATTTCGCGCATGGCCTCCCGAATCAATCGCTGGTTAGGTACTTTAGCCGAAAACGTAACTTTAGCCATTATCGCGGTATTCTGCTTCTAGTTCTAATTCTTCCCGAAACCCAATGGGTCGTACTGCCAAAATCTTGTAGCGAAGTCCCTCACATTCTAGCTCCCAGGTACTTTTTACATCCTCTCGGTAGTAGATGTTAAACAGCATCGTTTGTCTTCCGACATACTGCTCGCCGAGCACCTGCTCTCCAAACCCTGAGCGAATCCCCGCGTTTTCCCGGGCTGCCCAAACTTCACCACACCGCTCAAACGTATCTCGTACATTTCCTGAAGCAGTCTGCATTGAGGTGGGTTGAAACAGGGTGATTTTATACCTTCGCTCACCAGCCCCTTTCATAGATAATGCACTTTTAAAAGCTGCACCATTTGCGTAAAGAGCTTGTTTTCAAACATATCTCGTCCTTGGGCTTCTCGATGAATATACAAATCCGATACCGTCATCTTAATGAGCTGCTTAGCGATTTCAGGCACTTCTTTACTCGTAGGATGACCACAGGTAAACCGGATGATTACCGACTCCTCACGACCACTTACTTCAGTAGGCCAACTATCCGTTGCCCGAACCGTGGCAGGCACTTTTTGCCCAACAAAAGCCAAGTAGTAACTACTAGCTTCAAGTGTTTGCTCTTGGTGCTCACTATCCAAGTAGCGAATCTGATCTACACTAATTACCGGGGGCTTAGGCAGTTCAATTACATGCGTAAAGCCACAAACTTTGTATTCATAGGTTGCCTGCATTAGCTGCAAGCCCGTCGCTTCCTCAATAAGCTCAATACCCGCCCGAAGAAAGGGTTCTAATTCCTTATCATCCACCCCACGCAGGTGATCGGAAACGTCCGACCACCATACAGCGGGCTGTTGGGTAGGAGTAATGAGCGTGAGGGACATAGCAATTACTTAGAGACGGCTTTCTGGGTAGATTTATTTTCTACGGGTTCTGCCCAACCTCGTCGGATATATTGCTTGGCTGTTTCTTCATCAATATCTACTTGCTTACCTTTATCGTAAACTTTCTTTTTTTTACCATTTACTTCTCGAAAGTTGCGGGTAGGAATAATTTTCATGATTCTATTATTTTAAATGGAATGATTAAGCAAATACGTACTCATCGCATACTGAGAATGACTCAGGCCGACGAGTTAACTGGTCAAAGAAACCGTCGATGATTACTTCCACCATCCCTTGCTTAGCCTTGGTGTATGGATTCACCATCAAATCTATACCACCCCACTGACCAATATAGAAGTCAGACCAGTTTCCGAAGATTGCAGCGGTCAGATTAGTACCTGAACCTTTGGTAAGGTTGGTAGGTACCTGTGTAGTGGTTTGTACATTATAGCCCATCAAGCTATTTTGCTCTTCCATTAAGAAGATTCCTGAACCAGCATCCACTTTGGTGTTCATCAACTTATATTTCAAACTTGGATGAAATAACCATCCTAACGTACCTTGTAATGCGTTCTGAGTATCAATACTTGAGAAATGCTCAAGGATGAGTGCCCGGGTAGGACCTCCTCCATTCGCCCCTACCGTCACTGCACTTGTACCCGTGGCATTCAGAATGCCTTCAGGAATATTGCCAACACCTGAACCACTGATCGCTGCCAATTGCAAGGCTAGTGACATTCCGATAGCCATATCTTCACGCACTAGCTGCTCAATAGCAGGAGTTGTCTGAATCATGGCCAATTTCGAGATGTCTACGTATCCACCCAGACGATTTGGAGTCATGGTCTTTTTACCAAAAGTAATTCCAGTTTCATCAAGCGTTTCTACCTCACCCTTCCAAGTGAAAGAACTAGCGGTTACCTTTTCATCAAATTCTAAGTTTCCCTGCAACCCTGTTAAAAAACGAGCACCCAGGGAAGTTAACACCAAATTCGCACGTAGCACGTCCATGAATGAACCGTATTCAATCTGCACCAGTTCTCCACCATCATCCGGCTGAGTACCTTGAGTAATGGTTTGTGCCCGTTTTTGGCTTGCGCTTTTTGGGGCTGCGGTTAGGGCTACCTGCGGAATACCGTAGTTTCGGATTTCCACTCCATGCGAGCGAGCTTCCGTTTCAGCTTCTTGATGCATTTCTAACTCAAGCCCAGTTAAGGCTCCGTTGCTAGCTTCCCGAACAAATTTCAAGAAACTAAACGAAGAAGCTTCTCGTTTTTCAGCATCTTGCCCTCCGTCGTCCGCGTGTAACTGCGTACCTTGGGTTGCAGCCATTTCTGCTTGTCGCCGAACAAACTCCTGCTCTCGCTTAATATTCTTATCGAGATCAGTCATTTCAGTTTCTAGGGTATCCCACTCGGTCTGCTCTTCTTCGGTAAGCTCCCTTTTCTCATCGTCTGCAAGTTTATGGAGGGCTTCCATTCGCTCAAACTTGGTCGCGCGTTGCTCCGTAAGCGTTTTAAGCTTATTAGAACCCAGTACCCCCGATGGAACCACAACAAAGTGAGACAGTTGAGCAAGCAATGCGCCTGAAATAATATGCAACGGCGTATCACCGAACTGCAATCCCACGAACGCGCCCAATAGGCCGTAAAAAAGTACCGCCGTTAGCATGTGAATTTTCATGATTTACTAAGTTTTGAAAGTTGAATGAATCGTTTTCGTTTATTTGAATTAATGGACATTTGTTCTGAGTCAGAGCCTAATTCTTCGCTTTGAAACTCATCGAAGCTCCGTTTACTGGCTGATGTTTGCTGATACGCTGGAAAAGTCACCGGGCCTACATCGAATAACTCTCGAATATTGGTTACTTGGCGCTCAATGACTTCATCGTCTGCCTCTACGTAGCGATACCCTTCTCTTGCAAACCTAAATTGAAAGCTGCTACCTGACACCTCCCCTTTCTCTATTTTTCGCATTACCCGCAGATGGTCAGGATCTTCAGCATCGTAAGGGATTTCATAGGAAAGTCTGTCTGAATTGCGAATTAACTTCAGCGTACCCGCCGTACTTCTTCCTAAAATAATACTGCTGTCATGATTGAATAAGCCCACTACATCGCCCATACGAGTATCTTTTAAGGCTTCAGGTTTAATTACCTCTACAAAGCCACCAAAGTCCTCGCTACGCTGATTGTACACAATGGCATCACCGACAAAATGCGTTGGCTCACCGGATTCATTTTTTCGAATCTCAATGCTAGCGTTATAGCTTCTTAGCTCTAATTCGTTGTTAGGCTGCCTCCTCTGATGGTTCTTCATTTGTGTTTTGATTATTATCAATCATATCATCAATTCGGTCGGTAGGCACCATGTTCACCGGAACATACCGCCGATCGCCCCCTTCGTACCCGTTCATATTTTCTAAGCTCAATATCTGATTATGGGTGAATACTCCAGAGCTAAACATTTTTGCGTAGAACTCGCCCCTGCTTTTCACATCAGCACGAAGCAGCGCATTCATGTTGTGCTCCATGAAATAACTGTTCTCGTCGTAGCGAAATATCTTGGAATTGAATTCTTGCTCAATGTTGGCTAGCAATGGGCCGAGTGCATACTTGACATACGCCAAATCTTGGTGTTCAATGTTAGAAAAAGTAGCGCGCTCTAGATCAGCAATTAAGTGAGGAGGAACTCCGTACATCCCAGCAATTTCTGTTCGGTTGAACTTCATCATTTCCAGAAACTGTGCATCTTTCTGAGGAATAGAAATTGTTTTATATTCTAGCCCACCCTCTAGTAGCGGAGTACTAAAAGCTCCATCTAACCCCGCGTGCTTTTGTTTCCACTGACCTTTAATATGCTCGCGCTGATCTGGTTTTAATGCCCCGTCAGTTGTTAAATACCCCGGGACATGTGCGCCCTGAGCATAAAACTTGGAATTGTATGAGCGCGCTGCAATACCTGCCCCAATCGTTTCCCGCTGGTAACCAATCGGGCTTAATCCCATTTTGCCATCTCCCATATACCGGATATGAATGATGTCAGACTCGGTAAAGGGAAGGCTATACCCATCTACTTTATAAAATAGCTTTTTTTGGTATTCGTATACATTGACATCTCCCCGATTGAGTTCTTGAAACTCTCCTATCCTTCCTCGGTTGTCCCGAAGGGGTAATACATACGCGTTACCATTCAGTAAGAGGCAGCGCATTATCCATTCTCGCAGCTTGTAGGAGGTTAACCCTTCTCTAGGCTGCTTATGGATGAGTTTGTACAAGTAATGATTGTCAGCAAGCTCTTTACCGGAACCTGTACGGCGGTAGAGTTGGGCAGGAAGGAACGCGCCCGTAGTAGCAAGGACTCTAACACAGGCAAAAACCGCCATAAATCGCATGGCTGATTCTTCAGAAACCAATGTCCCGGTTTCAGACATGCTTGCCCCGAACGCTCGCATAAACCATGAAGTAGGTTCTTTAAGCGTAGAAACATCGGATTCAGCACTTCTTCGCTGCCATCCGAGAAAGGCCATAAAATTACCTAGATAGTCGATAACTACTGCGTTTGTACCAAATATAGAGACAAAAACAAGCAATTAAACGGATGGTGGGCAATATTTAATCACATTAATGTGACAATTTGTCTAATCCTTTAGCGACAAGTAGGCGGTGCCTAAAAGAATCAAAAGTAGTATAGCGGTGACTATTGAAAAATTTTTCTAGCAAAGACTCGGTTTTTATCCACGCCTCTTTTTGAGTATACCCCATCTGAACAAAATGTTTTATAACTTGCCAATACCCTGGTTTGCTAACCGCTTGGATAGCTAATTTAGGAATTTCTACCGTCTCTTGTGTTTCCATCATTACAGCCATGTAATTGTATATTCTTGTTGTTCCTCATTATGAGCGGTGATGTATCCACCAAACGCATTCACTAGCGCCGCCACACCATCTATTTTGTTCAATGACTTCTTTCGGTCTGGCTTCCTATTTCCTGACGTATCAGTAAATACCACTACATTACCGAACATCCACTCAAGCACGGGGTTATTAAATAGCTCTAACTGCTCCAGGTTAATCATTTCCTCTAATCGTTCGAATGGCACCCCCAGAAACTTCGTGGTCTGCGCTAGTGGCTCGCAGATAATTTCGTGATCTTGCAACCCTTGGATAATACCGTGATCAGCCTTGTATGGGTCAAAGTCTACGCGCTGCAAATCATACACTTCTATTTCATGTAAAATGTCTTGGGTGATTTGCTCGTTATTGATGGTTCTTCCGGGCATTTCTTCCATATAACCTTGCTGCACCCATAGCCGATAATCCACTAAATCATTGCCTGCTTTTACTTTTTCTTCAGGAATCCAAAAAGACAGTTTTGCGGCAAAAGGAATATGATCATCATTGACAAACAAATTCGCATAGGCCGATAAATCCCCAGAACCCCCAATATCCAATCCACCGTAACAGCGCAACCCTTGCAAGTCTTCTAGCCTGATATTTCCTTTACTGTTTGCCTTGACAATTTTAGCATCAATCCAAGTCTTGGGAGCATCTGTCCAGACATTAAGGTTTTTAGTTTTAAAGTCTACTTCTTTGCTACCACCCTGATTCTTGGCTTTCTGGTAACGGCTTCTCATCCATTCTAAACTGACCGAAACATTTAGATTTGGACTAGATTTTACCCAGACGCTTTCATCTTCCCAGTCGTCTTCAGTATCAATCTCATAGATAAAGCTAAGATGTCCATCATCTTCCTTTACGCCGTCCAGTACATCCACAGCATTCTTTCTTAGCTTGGAGTAGCATGGTCCAGCTTTATGAAATCCAGCAGTGGTAATAGTCAGCAATAAGCTTTGTGAGCGAGCACCTTGCCCAGACTCGATAACGTTCAGTAGTAAATCGTCTTTAGCCTCATGGTACTCATCGACCACCCCAAGGCTAGGGTTAAAGCCGTCTTTGGTGGTAGGGTCGGCAGACATTGCCTCCAGCACCCCGCCATTGGGATAGAAGTTCATCGCCTTTACCTTCCCTTTGTACTTGTAGATTTTTAGCTTTTGCCCCTGGACGTAGTTTTTTAGCCGTGAGCTGCACTCAATCATACGACCTGCTGAGGTAGTTCCTATCTTCGCCTGATCTTCGTTATTGGATCCGAACAGAATTTGAGGAGCGTTTTCCACGTCAGCCAGTAAATGAAAGGCAGCAATACCCGCTACAAGTGCAGTCTTGCCGTTTTTCCGGGCAATTTGCGTATACACATCCCGAACTCGGCGTAATCCGTTTTTAAGCTTCCAACCAAAGATCTGTTCAATCATTGCCTTTTGCCAAAGTTCTAATTTTAAAGGTTTGCCAGCCCATTCCCCTTCATGATGCACCAAGTATTTTTCAAAAAATTTGATAGGTCGTTGCCCTGCCTCTATGTCGTAAGTTAAATCTTCTCGGTTTAGATCAGACAAAAACCGCTTGTAGGCTAGCTTAATGTAGTTTCCTACAATCACTTTGCCTGACATGATTTGCTGGGCGTACTGATATGCGAACGAGTTTTTCAAGCAGCAAGATTGAAGTTCTCTGATATTGGCCTCTTTTTTCGCATAACAGCAACAACGACCCAATCCATTACCTCTAGACCAAACACAACTCTTATTTTAGTGTATTTGTACAAATACCACCTTCCGGTATCATGTAAATATTGCCAGCGCATCATAAGTCATCAAAGTTGTCATCATCTTCAGGTTTAGATATTTTAGTTATCTTTTCCCGGTCTGAAGGGTTAAGCCCAAACTTAGGAGAATGCTTCATGATTACACTGTAATTATCCTTACAAATCGTGTGATAAGCATTTACCTGAACCGTGCCATTTTTGAACTCATTGAAAAAACCTTTCTTGTTTCCTAATGCTGCATTAGTAGCAAACACATCAAAAGCATTAGCAAGCATCGATAACTCAAACGTGTCAATGTCATCAGCAATACCTTTCTCTTGGCAGTGTTGATAAATTACCTTAAAAATCTTTTTTCCAGTACTTGTTAAGTATGATTGTGGACTCATATTGCTTGCTTACCCCCTCATGGAAACGTCTTCAGAGAAAAAAAGAACCCCACTCCGATTGACAACACACTGATCGTCAGGTATTTTACCCCCATACCCCTTTGAATAATACAGTAACAACTAGTTAATATCTGGTATTTCAAATTTAACTGTTTCTAATAAGCTTAATCCTGTCCAACCATAACCCTTATCTCTTAATATCTGCTTTGCTTCATCTTGCTCAATCAAGACTGCTGTAAGCATATGCATTGACACTCCTGTTGTATCCTTAGAGGCTTCTAGGATTCGCTCTTTCCACATATTTATTCTGCTTACTCTCTCGCTGTCTTCTTGTTGTGGCAGGCTCGGCATAAGGTTTGTAAGTTATCAGCATCCAGTGCTAACTCAGGATTTGTGTTGATGGGTTGAATGTGATCTACAATCTTTCCTGGTGTTGTTCTACTATGCTGATCCCAACATCGCCTACACAAGGGCTCGTTCTTGATATGTTGGTTGCGAAGCTTACGCCAGGTGTATGATTGGTAAAAGGGATCATTGCTATATTTATTTCTTTTAGGCTCATATCGTAACCAAGGACGTTTCATCTTTAAAAAACAAAGGGGTCTCTCACCACCCCTCTGTCAACTATTTCTACAAAAACAACCTAAATTATACTATCTATGCTGCTACCGGAATATCCTCATCTTTACCGAGGATGATTCGGATAATCTGAAAAGTAACCTGTCGAGACTTCTCAGTCAGCTTTTCTATTTCGTCTAAATCAAGATCAGAACCTTCCTCCTTGATTTTCTTAATATTGTCTACAGCTAATTGCACCTTTGGATTAAAGTATAAATTAAAAAACGCTGCAATGTCGTCCCCTGTAGCACCATCCGAACCCTGCTTTATTGCGGTTTTCACAGTCACAGGAAGCGCATCAAGAACCTCCATAATGTTATCAATTCCGTGTTCTCCATCCATTGTTATTTCAAGTTTAGTGTTTACGATTAAATGAAATCCAACCTCAAGAGCCTATCTTCTCGGTTGAGCTTCGGCTATTCAATGGCTGGCATAACGCTAGGTAGGCAAAGTTCCTGTTGCTATACACTAGTCTTGACTCTACGTGGAGACCGCCGAACTATCATGCGATTCATACGCATGCGAAAATCAATAAATAATATTTACCTCGAATGTAGATGAAATGTTTGGGAAATGCAAATTGGTAATATTCAGGCATTGATGATCTGCTTAATTTTTCGGTATTTATTCTCCAGTTTTCGGTTTTCAGCTTTCAAGGTTTTAAGATAATCCCGAATCTCTAGCAAGTGCTGGTGCTGTAATTCTGCTCGGGTTGTGTTTGATCCTCGGCTTTTTAATTTCTTAATATCCCCTGCTAGGTAAGCAATCTTACGGTCGATCATATCCTCTATTTGTAGTGGGTCTTTCATCCCTTCAGTTCTTTGATGAACTCATCAATTTCACTTTCATAAAACTCCCTA